>JBEBRZ010000065.1:0-21379 GCA_040394615.1 Sphingobacterium mizutaii | reverse complement strand
AAATAAGAAAGAGCTCTTGGTCAGCATTCTATTAGTTACAGGCTTAAAGGGCAAAAAAAAGAGCCTGTCAGTCTGACAGGCTCTCTCTATGATTAATTCTTATCCTAATTGAAACATCATATTATTTTCTTCGATCATTTTTCTCAGATTACTGAGTGCATACCTCATTCTACCTAGTGCCGTATTGATACTTACTTCGGTAATATCGGCAATATCTTTAAAGCTCATATCACAGAACAGACGCATAATCAGCACTTCTTTCTGGTCGTCCGGTAACAGTTGAATGATTTTCTTCAGGTCTACATCACGCTGGTTCTTCATCATTTTAGTTTCGATACTATCATCGGAGAATTGAAGCACTTCGAAAATATCGAAGCCATCGTTATTAAGGATATTTGGTGCCCTTTTCTCTCTTCTAAAATGGTCGATTACCATATTATGTGCAATACGCATTACCCAAGGTAAAAACTTACCTTCATCGTTGTACCGTCCGGCTTTAAGGGTATTGATGACTTTGATAAAAGTCTCTTGGAATATATCCTCAGCAAGGTATTGATCCTTAACTTGATGATATATGGATGTATAGATTTTCGTTTTATAACGATCTAACAGTACCTGCAAGGCTCTCTCTTCACCTTTGATATACGCTTGTACCAATTCCTGGTCACTTTTCTTATTCAATAGTTTCATAATTTTACCTCCACAAATAATGTAAGAGTTCTTATATGTCTTTGTAATATTTTAGTTTAAGCGTAGTCGTGTTTCGATAGGCAGTTTGTTATTTTGTTAAATCAAAGAGAGTTAAAATTTCCGATTAATCAAAAAAAGGCTAGGCATTTTAACATTTCTTCACATTCCAATATTGTTAACAAAAATGGCTCCAAACTTATGTTTTGGAGCCATTTTTTACTATTTTAATATAAAATTATTTATACAACGGGAATTGAGCCATCATTTCTCTGACTTTTCCGTGAATTCGGTCAAGTGCCGCATTATCAGAACGATTGCTTAATGCTTCGTCAATTAATTCACCGATTTGAATAATTTCGTTTTCTTTGATACCGCGTGTAGTGATTGCAGCAGTACCAAAACGTACACCTGAAGTTACGAATGGTGAGCGTGTATCGAAAGGAACCATATTCTTATTAGTGGTAATGCCCGCAAGACCTAATACAGCTTCTGCTTCTTTTCCGGAGATATCTTTATTTCTTAAATCTACCAACATCAAGTGATTGTCTGTTCCTCCTGAGATGATATTATAATCTTTTTCTACGAAGAACTGTGCTAATGCTGCTGCATTAGTTTTCACTTGTTTGATATAGGTCAAATATTCATCCGAAAGCGCCTCACCGTAAGCAATTGCTTTAGCAGCAATTGTATGTTCCAAAGGACCACCTTGTGTTCCAGGGAATACAGCAAGATCTAACAATTGGGTGATTGTACGAGTCTCTCCTTTTGGAGTCTTGATTCCCCAAGGGTTTTCAAAATCTTTCCCTACCATGATCATACCACCACGAGGACCACGCAAAGTTTTATGGGTGGTAGTCGTTACGATATGACAATGAGGAATCGGATCGTTTAATAAACCACGAGCGATCAAACCTGCAGGGTGTGATACGTCAGCTACTACTAGCGCACCGATTTCATCTGCAACCTTACGTATACGAGCATAATCCCAATCGCGAGAGTAGGCAGAAGCACCACATATAATCACTTTAGGTTTTTCACTACGTGCAGTTTCTTCAAGCTGTTCGTAATCGATTAAGCCTGTATCTTGTTTTACACCGTAGAATAATGGTTGGTATAATTTACCGGAGAAGTTCGCCGGAGAACCATGGGTCAAGTGACCACCATGACTAAGATCAAAACCTAATATTTTATCACCAGGTTTCAAGATAGCTAAGAAAACGGCAGCATTTGCTTGTGCACCAGAGTGTGGTTGAACGTTAACCCATTCTGCACCGAATAATTCTTTAGCACGGTCAATGGCGATTGTTTCGATTTTATCGACAACCTCACAACCTCCGTAGTAACGTTTTCCCGGAAGGCCTTCGGCATATTTGTTAGTCAAAACAGAACCAGCAGCTTCCATTACCTGCTTGCTCACAAAATTTTCTGAAGCGATAAGCTCAATACCTTCCTCTTGGCGTTTTAGCTCCTCGGCAATTAGATTAAAAATGGATTGATCTCTTTCCATATTGATATTTTTTATTGGGGAATATTTAAATTTCAATTTTGTTGCAAATATAGATAATTACAAAGAAAAGGGCTTATGATTGTCTAAATTTCTCAAATGAAATTTAGATGTTACGATATTTTCAATTATTATCCCACGAAGGGAAAATCAATATTTACTAGAAAAACATCCCCGACAATATCTGGGATGAACAATTACGACCTTACATAGAGTGTTTACGGATTGTCAAAAAAATTGCCCTATAGGCATCAACAATGAAAATTATGTATTTTTGTAAACGTAATTTTAGAAGGAAAATATATGGTATCAGATAATATAACAGCTGCAGCTCCGGTAACATTGACCGAAGGTGCATTAAATGAACTTAAGAAACTGATCGACCAGCAAGAGATTAGCGAAGATTTTGGACTTCGCGTAGGTGTTGAAGGCGGTGGTTGTTCAGGTATGAGTTATATATTAGGATTTGACCAAAAGAAAGAAGGCGATTCGGAATACAACATTGAAGGTATCCGTCTGTTTATGAATAAGGCTCACGGGCTATATTTAGCAGGTATGGAAATCGACTTCAAAAATGGTCTGGAAGCTCGTGGATTTACCTTCAATAATCCAAACGCTGCAAGCACATGTGGCTGCGGAAGCAGTTTCTCAGCATAAGATCTAGTACCCCTAAAAGGATTCGCCAGCGGATTGACATTCAGTATTGAAATCAAAAGCGAGATACCCGTAAAAATCTGTTGTTTAATTTTATCCTCCCGCGGAAAATGTAATCAAGACAGTCAATATTTGGCGAAACCTTTTTTAGTATCTAGTATAGAGTACTTAGTATTTAGACTTTTAACAGTTGAGCCCCCCAAGATTCAACAAAACCATCCTCTTTTAAAACATTCATTCAAATTATTTTTTTGGAAAAATTTGAGTACAAGCGCTACTCATAAAACCTTAATGATTTCTTCATATTAAGGATATGATAGGTTTCATTCTGGCGTAATCTAATAATAATCATATTGAATCAATGATTTCATCCATGATTTTCGATTAATAAAAGGTTGTAAAACGAAAAGGGAATCTAAATACTAAATACTAACTACTAAATACTAGAAATAAATGTTAAATTAGCGACCTTTAAAATCAGAATTTGATTACGTGATGTATAAGGAATATAAGCAGTTAAATCTATCAGAAATTGGCAAAGAGGTATTGAAACGTTGGGAGTCTAAGGACATCTTTGCGAAGAGTATCTCCAATCGGCCAGCAAACAAACCATACACCTTTTACGAAGGCCCTCCGTCAGCGAATGGGATGCCGGGTATTCACCACGTCATGGCAAGAACCATTAAGGATATCTTCTGCCGTTACAAGACTTTAAAAGGTTTCCAGGTAAAACGTAAGGGCGGATGGGATACGCATGGATTGCCTATTGAGCTTGCTGTCGAGAAAACCTTAGGTATTACCAAAGAAGATATTGGTAAAAAAATCTCTGTTAAAGAGTATAATGATGCTTGCCGTAAAGAGGTGATGAAATATACAGATGTGTGGAACGACCTTACCCAGAAAATGGGTTATTGGGTTGACCTTGACCATCCGTACATTACTTATCAAAATGAATATATTGAAACCTTATGGTTCCTGTTAAAGGATCTTTATAAAAAAGGTCTTTTATACAAAGGATACACCATACAACCCTACTCCCCTGCTGCGGGTACCGGTCTTAGCTCCCATGAGTTAAATCAACCCGGAACTTATAAGGATGTAAAAGATACAACCATTGTTGCTGAATTCCGTCTGGACAAGCAACAGATCCATCCTTTAATGCAGACTTTGGTAGAATCGGAAGACGAGGATGTGGCATTCATCGCTTGGACCACTACACCTTGGACTTTACCAAGTAATACCGCACTGGTAGTTGGTAAAAACATCGACTATGTAAAAATTAAAACTTTTAATCAATACACAGGCGCTCCTGTTTCTGTTATATTGGCAAAAAGTCTTATTCCAAAGCATTTTAAATCTGAAGGTCAGCAATTAACTTTTCAGGACTATAAATTAGGAGATAAAGTTATTCCTTGGGAAATAGCAACTGAATTTAAAGGTGCTGAATTAGAAGGGTTGCGTTATCACCAGTTGATGCCGTATATCACTTCGGAAGAACTAAGAGAAAAAGCTTTCCGTGTTATTATCGGCGATTTTGTTACCACTGAAGATGGTACAGGTATAGTACATGCTGCGCCAACTTATGGTGCAGATGACTTTAGAGTGGCTAAAGAAAATGGCGTTCCGGCTATTTTGGTACAGGATGAAAATGGAAAAGAAGTTCCTACTGTTGATAAGACAGGTCGTTTTATCAAAGAAATAACTGATTTTGCCGGTCGTTTTGTAAAGGAAGAATACTATTCAGATGCTGAGCGTGCTGAAAAAGATTTCCGTAACACAGATGTTTTAATTGCGATTAAATTAAAAGAAGATAATAAAGCATTTGATGTAAAAAAATATGAACACACCTACCCTCATTGCTGGCGTACGGATAAACCGGTATTATACTATCCGTTGGATAGCTGGTTTATCAAAACAACGGCTGTAAAAGAGGAATTAGTAGCGTTGAATAAAACCATCAATTGGAAACCGGAAGCTACCGGGTCCGGTCGTTTCGGGAACTGGTTGGAAAATCTGGTTGACTGGAACTTGTCACGTTCGCGTTATTGGGGAACACCGCTTCCTATCTGGAGAAGTGAGGATGAAAACGAAGAGGTATGTATCGGTTCCATGCCGGAACTGAAATCTTATCTGGAAGCTTCCCTGAATTCGGACGTACTTTCAGAAGAAGAAAAAGCAACAAATAAATCCTATTTAGATAAATTCGGAACAGCAGAATTAGACTTGCACCGTCCTTATGTTGATGATATTATTTTGGTATCTGAAGGCGGGCAGAAGTTGTTCCGTGAACCGGATTTAATTGATGTTTGGTTTGACTCGGGAGCTATGCCTTATGCACAATGGGGGCTGGATTACGAGAAATTGGAAAAAGGAGAAGCATTACCATTTAAAGATGAATATTTTTCTGCTTTCCCGGCTGATTTCATAGCGGAGGGTGTTGATCAAACTCGTGGATGGTTCTTTACTTTACATGCTATCTCCACGATGGTACGCGATTCAGTGGCTTTCAAGAACGTCGTATCAAACGGTTTGGTGTTGGATAAGAATGGTAACAAGATGTCTAAACGCCTCGGAAATGGGGTAGATCCATTTGCTACCATCGAGCAGTATTCTGCTGATGCAACACGTTGGTACATGATCAGTAATGCGGCACCTTGGGACAATTTAAAATTCAACACGGAAGGTTTAGATGAGGTACGCCGTAAATTCTTCGGAACCTTGTATAATACTTATGCATTCTTTGCTTTATATGCGAACATTGATAAATTCAGTTATGCAGAGCCAGAGATCCCGATTAATGAGCGTCCGGAAATTGATCGCTGGATTATTTCATTATTGAATAGTTTGAGTAAGGAAGTTGATGAATTCTATGCAGATTACGAACCTACGAAAGCAGCAAGGGCTATTCAGAATTTCGTGGATGAGCATTTGAGTAACTGGTATGTACGTTTATGCCGTCGTCGTTTCTGGAAAGGAGAATACTCAGCTGATAAGATTTCTGCTTATCAGACTTTATATACTTGTCTGGATACGATTGCTAAATTAATTGCTCCGATATCTCCGTTCTTTGCAGATCAATTGTATTTAGATTTAAATGCTGCGACCAACAAAGAAACTTTTGAGTCCGTTCACTTAGCGGATTATCCGGTATATCATATTGAATTAATTGATAAAGATCTGGAAGAACGCATGGCGCTTGCTCAGGATATATCTTCATTGACACTGTCATTAAGAAAGAAAACAGGAATCAATGTAAGACAACCATTGAGTAAGATCTTAGTTCCGGTGCTGGACAATGGATTTCAGGAAAAAGTAGAAAAAGTAAAAGATTTGATCCTGTCTGAAACAAATATCAAGGATATTGAATTTATTAATGATACAACAGGTATTATCAAGAAAAAGATAAAGCCAAATTTCAAGTCTTTGGGAGCTAAAGTAGGAAAGGATATGAAAACTGTAGCTGCCGCAATTCAAGCCATGGGTGCAGATGATATCCAAAAATTGGAAAATAGTGGATCTATTGCTCTGACTGGCACGGAATATGTTATTAGCAGCGAAGACGTAGAAATTATTGCAGAGGATGTTGAAGGCTGGCAGGTTGCGAATTTAGGTCGTTTAACAGTAGCACTAGACATTCATATCTCTCCGGAATTAAAAGAAGAAGGAATAGCGCGCGAACTAATTAACCGTATTCAAAATTTAAGGAAGGAGAAAGGATTTGAGGTTATTGACCGCATTCTTGTGACCATTAGCGACAATAAAGAAGTTCAACAAGCTGTCAACAATAATTTCTCGTATATTTGTACGGAAATTTTGGCCGATAGTCTAAATTTCGATAGTGCGCTGGCAAATGGAGATGCTATCGAAATAGACGGAGAGAATTTATTGCTATCAATAGAAAAAATTTAAAGTATGGGAAACACAGAGAAAACAAGGTACAGTGATGCTGAATTGCAAGAATTCAAAGCAATAATTCTTGAGAAGTTACGTATAGCTAGAGAAGAGTTATCATCTTTAACGACTTCTTTAAGCAACAGCAATGCAAACGGAACAGACGATACAGCGGGGACTTATAAAACCTTAGAAGATGGTTCAGCTACATTGGAGAAAGAACAAATCAACCAATTAGCAGCTCGTCAAAAGAAATTTATTGACAATCTTGAAGCAGCATTAGTACGCATTGAGAACAAAACGTACGGTATCTGTAGAGAAACCGGAAAGCTTATTCAAAAAGAAAGATTGAAAGCCGTACCTCATACCACATTGAGTATAGAGGCTAAAAACAAACAATATTAAGCAAAAGATTAAACAGATGGTCTTTGCACTGAAACGCAAAGACCATTTTTATGAGCTATGAAAGGATATACCAAGCCCGTTCTGTTAATATTTATTATTTTATTAGTAGACCAAATTTCCAAATTCTGGGTAAAATTAAATATGACCATTGGTCAAGATTTTAAAGTACTTGGAGACAAATTTTTAATTCATTTTATTGAAAATCCGGGAATGGCCTACGGTATGGAGTTTGGTGGTGAGTATGGCAAGTTGTTTCTGAGCGTATTCCGTATTATTGCCGTAGTGGGTATTGGTTATGGTTTATATTACATGGTTAAAAACAAGTATAACCGTGGATTTATCCTAAACGTAGCACTAATCTTCGCAGGTGCATTAGGAAACATCATTGATAGTGCTTTCTATGGAATGATTTTCAGTGATAGCACTCCATACCAAAAAGCAGTTCTATTTCCTGATGGTGGTGGATATGCATCCTTTTTACACGGGCAAGTCGTTGATATGCTCTATTTCCCCTTGATTAATGGCACTTTCCCAAGCTGGTTTCCTATCTGGGGCGGTGAAGATTTCTTGTTCTTCCGTCCTGTATTCAATATTGCTGATTCGGCAATTTCCGTTGGGGTATTCTTAATTCTGATCTTTCAAAGAAGATATTTTAAAGAAGAGCATGAAGAGAAATCCCATGCCAATAGTGAAATATTAGAAGATTAGGTTATTATGTATATTTGTTCATGAGAAATTTACAAATATTCTTAACCAGCCTCCTCTTAGTTCTATTTTTAACTCCCGGTATACTTTCAGCACAAGTAAATCCTAAGAACTTAAAGAAACATATTAAATATCTTTCTGCCGATAAAATGGAAGGAAGAGAAACCGGTATGAAAGGCTCCGCAAAAGCCGCTGATTACGTGGAGAAGTTTTTTAAGAAATATAAGCTGGAACCTAAAGGTGTAGAAGGCTACAGACAGCATTTCCCGGCAAAGGTTACGAAAGTAAAAATCAACAATACAGACCGAAAATCAGATAATATTATAGGCTATTTAAATAATGATGCTCCATACACCATTGTCATCGGCGCGCATTACGACCATTTAGGAACCGGACTCATTGGCGGGTCAAAAGATTCATTGGGTGTTGGTAAAATACATAATGGTGCGGATGATAACGCTTCAGGTGTTGCCGGTATCTTAGAGCTTGCCAGGCATTACGCAACCAATGATATAAAAGAACCATTTAACTTTTTATTTATTGGATTTGGCGCAGAGGAACTTGGCTTAGTGGGATCTAAATATTTTACTGAAAATCCTACTATCCCGTTGGAATCTATCCATTGGATGTTGAATATGGATATGATCGGAAGATATAATCCGGAAAATGGATTAGCCGTTATAGGTTATGGAACGAGTTCTGCTTTCCCCAAAATTTTCGAAGGGATAACAAGCAGTATAAAATTTAATAAAAGTAAAGATGGTAATGGAGGATCTGATCAGACTTCCTTTTACCATAAAAACATACCGGTTTTGTTTTTCCATACAGGAGGACATGAAGATTATCATAAACCAACAGATGATGAAGACAAGATCGACTATAAGGCCATGGAAGCAATCTTAAAACTTGAAATTGATGTATTGGACAGCTCCATGAAACAACCAAAAATGGATTTTCAATGGACAAATTAGACAGTCAGGTGATTAGAGTTTTACTAACCGGATCAAATGGATTCTTAGGGCAAAAACTGACAGATTTCATTATCAGCGAAACATCCTATTCGCTATGTTGCACCTCCCATTCAGAAAATAGAAATCCAAATTCAACAGGTTATGAATTCGAAAAAATAAATCTACTGGATTCCGAGCGGTTAGAAGCATTAATAGATCGTTTTGAGCCTACTCATATCGTTCATACCGCAGCATTAACAAGTGTTGAAGCCTGTGAACAGGATCCCGACTATTGCAAATCACTAAATGTTGATGTTTCCCGAAACATTGCAAACATCTGTAAGAAGAAAAATATACACCTTACCTTCCTGTCTACAGACTTCGTATTTGATGGCAAACAAGGCCCTTATGATGAGCTAGCGGAGACTAAACCATGTAATGCTTATGGTCAGAGCAAATTGGATGCAGAGCAAGCTATCATCAAGACAGGCTGCCGCGCTGCAATCTTAAGAACAATCCTCGTGTATGGTATTATAGCTGATGAGAATCGATCGAATTTAGTATTATGGGCAAAAGGTAAGTTGGAAGCACAGGAGTCTATAAAAGTGGTTGCAGATCAATGGAGAATGCCAACCTGGGTGGATGATCTGGCAGAAGCTTGCTTATTGTGCATTGAAAAGAATGCTGAAGGGATCTATCATATTTCCGGTGATAAGATGTATACGATAAAAGAAGCGGTAGAAGAACTTGCTGATTTTTGGAATTTTGATAAAAATCTCATTTATCCTATTTTGGCGGAAGAAATAGGACAAGCAGAAAACCGTCCTCAAAAGACGGGATTTATTCTCGATAAAGCTATCCGGCAATTAGGTTATAAACCTACCCCTTTCCGTGAATCACTAGTTTACATCGATCAACAATTTAATTTCTTTAGAAAATAATTATGCAAGATAAATACGCAAGGGAATCCTACACAGAAATGAATGAATTGGTGCTTCCCAATGACACCAATACCTTTGGAAATTTAATGGGAGGACGCTTATTATACTGGATGGATATCTGTGCTGCCATGTCTGCACAAAAACACTGCAACAACCAAGTCGTTACGGTTTCGGTGGACAATGTTTCTTTCAAACGTTCTATAAAATTAGGCGAAGTGGTAACTATTCAGGCTCAGGTAACCCGTGCATTCAACACTTCCGTGGAGGTTAGAATGGAAATTTATGCACAGAACCTTCCTATGGGTACAAAAGTGAAATCAAATGAAGCCTATTATACTTTCGTCTCTATTGATGAGGAAAACAAACCGAAAACTATTCCGTTGTTAATTCCTGAAACTGATACCGAAAAAACACTCTACGACAAAGCATTGCAAAGAAGAGAGCTACGATTACTTTTGGCAGGAAAGATAAAACCCGAAAATGCTACAGAAATTAAAAACCTGGTGAGCTTGTTTGAGATTAAGTAGAAAGAAGAAATTTATACGATTTTAATCCAGGGTTTCATGGGCCGGCAAAACAATTGTTACATGGGTACTAAATTCATGTGATTTATCTAATGTCTTAAAACTTAAACGCGCAACGGGTATATTCAGATTTCTATTAATGATATTAATACGTTCTTGTATTCCCTTTATTCCAAATGATGTCGTTTTAAATGAATTGGTTTTTGTTTTATGATCGTTAAATCCAATTCCATTATCAAATATATCAATGATAATTTGCTGATCTTTTTCAAATAGCTTAATCTTTATTTTTCCTTTTTCTTTCTTCAGATGTCTGATTCCGTGATGAACGGCATTTTCTACTAAAGGCTGGATCAACATAGATGGAATTTTCTTTTCTTCTTTTTGTAATTGAGGATCAATTTCTATATAGAATTCAAAGGCATTATTAAATCTTAGCTTTTCGAGTTCAAGGTATAATTTGACCAATTGAACTTCAGATCGAATGGATACAAGGGAGAATTGGGAATTCTCGAGTACGATTCTACTTAAAGTCGAAAATTTTTGGATTAAATTACTAGCGTTCTTACTATCGTTCTCTACTACATAAGCTTCTATGGAATTTAATACATTAAAGATAAAATGAGGATTCATTTGAGAACGAATAGCCTTTAATTCACTTTCAAACAATTTCTGTTTAAAATCTTTCTCTAATTTTTCTTGCTTTTCATTTTCGATAAGCAATGCCTGTTCATGAATTTTTTGAACCTTTGCATCGAGATCCTTTTGTAGTCTGGAATTATATTCTGCTTGCAACTTATTGATTCTTTTGTGTTCATTTAGTCGATAAAAGAAAAAGAGGCTAATAGTAGAAATCAGAAGGACAATTAAAAACACTTTAAACCAAATCGTGGCATACCAATGCGAATCAAGATTAATTTTTACAGATGCAATAGTTGGAGACCAATTATTAAACTGATCGCCTACCCTGACACTAAGAACATATTTACCCCCTTCCAGATTATTATAGAGAGCCATTTGTTCGACAGAACTTTCTACCCAATCTTTATCAAATCCTTCTAACTTGTACTGGAATTTTAACCCTGATTCGGTCAACTGTTCTACTGCAGAGAAAGAAAAGGAAAAGTTATTATCATTGGGTTTCAGATTAATTTGATCAGCATACATGAGGTCAGTTCTGTCTATGTTCTGAAGGATGAACCTATTAACCGTAGGTCTAATATTTAAGACTCTATGTGCATTAAACTTTGGCAATTCGCCTAGCAGCAAGCCTTTATCAGTACACCAAATTAAACGATTTCCATCGATGAAATAATTATATGTATTGTATTTATCCGTTGGATAAATTCCGGCTGCCTTATTTAAATGAAGGAATGATTTCGTTTTTGACTCAAAAAGCATCGTTCCATCCAAAGCTTTAATCCAAAACAGACCGTTATGATCTTCCGTAATAAGCACGGGATACAACCAGGGGTGAGGATTTTTATCAGGATATTGAATAAATTCATATCCATGTGTTGTTTGCTTAATCTCGGCAATACCAGAACTGGAATTGCTAAACCAAAAACGATTGTTGGAATCTAAATAAAATGCAAAAACGGTATTTGATTGAATAAGATCCTGATTTTCATTTTTTCTTGCAAATTGCTTAAACCTGGGGGCCTTCTTATTCTCTAGAAGAACTAATCCATACCCATCCATTGCTATCCACAGCGAATCCTGAGCATCCTTTGCTATAGAAATGATCTTTTGATCAGGCAATCCGTCCCTTTTTGTATATAGTTCAATTTGCTTTGAGAGTAAATCATATTTATAAAGACCTGAATTCCAGGATCCAATCCAAAGGATTTTTCTCCCATCCACAAGATCTGCTACAATTGAATTACAATCTGCTTTTCTATGGTTATGCAATTCGCCGTTTATTGGCAAAGGTTTAAGTATACGATCTGAAGAATTAAATTCGTACACTCCTTGATCTAAAGTTGAAAAGTACAGCGCCTCTTCTGTTTTATTTAAGACCCCTGATTTAATACCTTTGAAAGAATATGAGGATTTTCGAACAGTAAGGTCCTGATTTATTTCTCCAAAATTGTTTTCAGTTCTATACCATATAGCATTATTCCATTTAAATAACTCGACAATAGGATCTGCCTGATGATTTTCAATAAGTGTCTGAACCTTATTTAACTTTGAAGAATAGAAAAACAATCCTGCCCCTGTCGCGATCCAATAACCTTCTTTTACGACTTTAAATGTATATATTCTCGTTTCCTTAGGCATATCAGGCATAATATCTTTCCAGGAAATATATTCTAGTTGATTTGTTTCGGGTTGATACATGTATAATCCCTTGGAAACATGACCAATTAAGATTTTATTTTCGTCAGGCCAGAAGCTCATAGCACTGATAAAATTATCATAGTAGTTATTGTTCTTTTTCCAACCTAAGATAGACTTGTCAATTTCTTTGAAATTATAGGTAGCGGCGATCAGGTCATAATCATAATAAGCCGAATAAACCTTATCCCTCTTAAACACAAAACCAGAGACTCCATTTTCCCCTTTATTTTTAAGATCGATTTGTTTGGCTGTTTTTTGCTGGGGGTTATAACATATCAAGCCATCATAACGGGTTCCCATCCATATATTACCCAAGGAATCCTCCTGTAAGCAATAAATAGACAAGACGTTTGAAGTCTTTAATCCGGACATCGGGATTTGCGTAACTTTCCCTGTTTCCGGATCAAGGCATTGCAGATCAGTTTCCTGACCAGAGAAATAAATCAATCCGGATTTAGAAACCAACACATCATATAGATTAGCCTTCACCAGACCATTCTGATTGACGGTTGCTGTATAGGTAGAAAGGCTTTTATCTTTGGGTTTACTACGATCATAACAAATTAAGCCCCGACTATTGGTCACCATCCATATTCGATTTTTCTTATCAATAGCGATGTTGCCGAGGTAATTGGTTAAAACCTCCGGATTTTGGTCAAACGTAATATCGGTAAACTTCTGCCCATCAAAATAAGAAAGGCCATGTTTACTGCTAATCCAGATCAAACCTTCGCTATCTTGTGCCAATCCTGCAATTTCATTGCTGGAAAGTCCCTCCTTTTCGGTAAAGTGAAGAAAATTATATATTCTTTTTTGGGCTAGCGTATCTGAAATAAATATAGCATGGGCAAGGACAAATAAAAAAATAAACCTCAATAGCTGTATGTATTAAAATTCGGAAAATAACCGATCCATCAATTGTTTCTTCTTACTTGGCGAAACTTCGATCTCAGAACCATCCAGCATTTCAATAGTTCCACCCTCCCCTTTCTTATACTTAACAATAAAATCCAGATTGACGATCGCGCTTCTATTAATTCTTAACAGTTGTGTGTTTTCTAATAACACTTCAAATTCTTTTAATGTTCTCGATACAATGATTTTCGAAAGATTGCGGAGATAAAAAACACTGTAATTACTCATGGCCTCAATGCGGAGAATATCATCTCTTTTTACGAGATGTATACCTTCAGCTGTAGGTAAAGCGATTCTGCTTAGGTTGGGTTTCTTCTCTATTAGATCAACCTTTTTTAACTTAGCTTTGAGATTAATTCTTTGCTCTATTTTGAGCATTGCTGTTTGTAGCTCTTCATTATTTACCGGTTTCAATAGATAATCCAGTGCATTTGCTTTAAGAGCATCGAGGGTGTAGATATTATAGGCGGTTACAAAAATTACTTCGAAATCAAATTGCCCTAATTTTTTCAGGAATTCGAAACCATTCATGACTGGCATTTCAACATCCAGAAATAATACATCCAGAGAAGTGAGTCCGATATGTTGTAAGGCCTCCTGTGGATCATTATATACCGCAACAACTGTCAGAGAGTCCTCGAATTCCTTCAATTTATGTTGTAGTAATCCACTCCCATGAATCTCATCATCTAAAATAACTGCCTTTATCATAAGGGTCTATATTGAGGTATAAATAATATCCGGCTTATATAAAGTTATTTTTAATTTTTGAGATATAATGGAAAAATGAGAGAAGAGTGGGATTTTATTATTGGAGGTAGCGGAATAGTTAGGCAATAAAAAAACTCCCCTAGGGGAGTTTAATGTTTTATTCTGGATTTCCCAGCTCAACGATACGGTCAAATTCTCCTTGCTTTAAGGGCATCACCGAAAGCCGTCCCTGTCTTACTAAAGCAATATCTTGTAAAAGAGGATCAGATTTAATCGTCTCTAAGTTTACAGGTTGTTTAAAACTTTCTATTGGTGCCAAATCCACTACTACCCAACGTTCGTCTTCGGTGGTTGGATCTTGATAGAATTCCTTAACCACTTTAGCTATTCCTACCACCTCTTTTCCTTCATTACTATGGTAGAAAAGTACTAAATCACCCTTTTTCATAGCCTTCAAATTATTTCTGGCCTGATAATTTCGAACACCATCCCAAAAGGTTTCGCCGTCTTTATTAAATGTTTCCCAGCTATATTTAAAGGGTTCAGATTTCACTAAAAAGTAATTCATAAAAGCTATTAGTTTTGTTGTTCTAATATTTCCATTTTATCTGCATAGTGTGCACAATAATCGCGTAAATCGCCTATTATTTTTTCAGCCATCGGATCGCCGCCTGATGATCTTAAAAAAGAATCACCCATTGTTTGTAATGTTTCATAAAAGAAACGTTTCATCTCATCGTAGGGCATATCTTTAGTCCAAAGATCAATTCTTAAGGAGTTTTTATATTGACCATCCCACAATGCTAAAAACATGGCCTTAGCCGGAAGTTCCTCCGCACTTTGTCCATCTGTAGAAGTCCATTGAATGGTTTCCGGAACATTTTGATCATCCAACTCGATCTGGAGTTTGATTTCTGCTTTCTTCATATCTAAAACTGTAATTTTATCATTATTGAAATAATTCCCACCACTAAAATAAAACCTATCTGCATAATCCATAATCGTTGTAGATTTTTAGTCCATAAGCGAAATAAAATATCTACAGCAATCAATACTATGGATAAGACAATTAACCAAACCCAGGAAAAAAGAGGTTTATCTTCTGAAATCATTTCAGAAATCGTCCATACCAATATGCAAGCCAAGGCAATATTCAGAGGGGTTAACTTCATCTTTTCTTGCTTGGTTTTGAATTTCCTTTTTTAACAGCTCGTCCTTTCCCTTTAACCGGCCTTTTAGAATTGTTCATCTTTGCAGCATATTTCTTTTCATGAAACGCGCCTTTGAAGTCAGGGTTATCCTTCTTCATTTGATTATCAATTTCTCTGGCGATGGCTTGCTTCTCGTCGAAAGGTGTTTTCTCAATAATAACCTCTGCCGGAAGTTCTTTTAAAGGAATAGATTGACGGATTAATTTTTCAATTTTCCTAACGTAATATTCTTCTGCAGGGTTACAAAAAGTAATAGCATCTCCTGTTTGAAAAGCTCTGCCCGTCCTACCGATACGGTGTACATAATCTTCGATGACAATAGGGACATCAAAATTGATGACATGACTTACTTGAGAAACATCTAATCCTCTGGCAGCAACGTCCGTTGCAACAAGAATCCTTACATCTCCTTCTTTAAAGGCATTAATGGAATTAATTCTGGTATTTTGCCCTTTATTGGCATGAATAACACGAACTTCTTCAGCACCGTACTTTCTTTCCAAAAAAGAAAACACTTTATCGGCAACCGTCTTCGTCTTACAGAATACTATTACCCTTTTAAAGACTTCATCATCTTTAAAGAAATGTTGCAATAAATTAATCTTTGTTTTTAGGTTTGGAACATGATAAAGTTCCTGAGTTACCGTTTGGGCGGGTGTAGCTTGTTCCGTTACTTCTATAACAGTTGGGAATGCCAGAAAATCACCTGCAATCTTTCTCACTAATTCGCTCATCGTAGCCGAGAATAACAGGTTTTGTCTTTTTCTAGGCACTACCTCTAATATGCGGTGAATCTTCCCGATAAAGCCCATATCCATCATTTTATCGGCTTCATCCAATACCAAAAACTTCAAACTCTTTGTATTGATATTTCCCTCTAAATATAAGTCTAGGAAACGTCCCGGAGTAGCGACAATAATATCACAACCTTTTTCCAATTGCTCTTTTTGAGTTTTAGGACCAAGGCCTCCATATAAAAGCACGGTTCTTAGATCGAGATAGGTAGAAAATAAACGAATATGCTCATCGATCTGCATGGCGAGTTCCCGTGTCGGACTGATAATTAATGCCCTGGGATCATTGCCCTGCGCATATTTCAGTTTCATCAACATTGGTAATACATAGGCAGCAGTCTTGCCTGTTCCTGTCTGTGCAATTCCCATGACATCCTGTCCTGCAAGCGTAGGTGTAATCGCTTTTTGCTGGATTTCAGTAGGGACTGTATAACCTGCTTCGGTTATTGCATTCAGGATCTGTTTATTAAATTTAAAGTCTTCAAATGACGTCATCTCCGCAAAGATAGTTAAAAGCAAGCATATGCGAGACGGATGATTTCTAAGGAAATCATTTTGAATTCCGCCCAAATTCAACCAAATTTGTCCTATCACTAAATAGGTTGATATGAAAAAAATAGTATTATTATGTGTACTAGCGCTCGTTAGTACATTCTCATTTGCAGATGAGGGCATGTGGTTCTTGATGCACCTAAAGCGTCTTAACGAGGCTGACATGCAAAAAAAAGGCTTGAAATTAACAGCCGAAGAAATTTACAGCATTAACAATTCAAGCTTAAAAGACGCTATTGTTCAATTCAATGGAGGTTGTACAGCAGAAATTGTTTCCGGAAGCGGATTGGTTTTCACAAACCATCACTGTGGTTACGGAGCTATTGCAGAACTTTCTACTCCACAAAACGATTACTTAACAAATGGTTTTTGGGCAAAGAACTACTCAGAAGAGTTAAAACCAAAATCATTGTATGTACGCTTCTTTGTGCGTATGGATGATGTATCAAAACGTATTTTAGGATTGGTTAATGATCAGATGTCTGAAAAAGAACGTGAGAAGGTTATTAATCAGGAGATCGCTAAAATCCAACAAGAAAATAGTGAAAATGGTAAATATGTAGTATCAGTTCGTCCGTTTTACAACGGCAATGAATACTACTATTTCGTTTATCAAGACTTTACGGATGTTCGTTTAGTAGGTACTCCTCCGAATAGTATTGGAAAATTTGGTGGTGATACAGACAACTGGGAATGGCCACGTCATACCGGCGACTTCTCTATTTTCCGAGTATATGCTGATAAGGATGGTAATCCGGCAGAATATTCTAAGGATAATGTTCCTTTAAAACCAAAGAAATTTTTACCGGTAAGTATTAAAGGTTTCCAAGACGGAGATTTCTCGATGATCTTAGGATATCCGGGGCGTACAAACCGTTGGATGAATGCTGCGGGTATTGATCAGAATGTATATTATGCTTATCCGGCATGGGTTGAAGCTTCAAAAGTTGGTATGGATGCCATGAAAAAATACATGGACCAAGATCAAGCAGTTAAATTAAACTATGCCTCTAAATATTCCGGAGTAGCCAATTACTGGAAAAACAGACAAGGGATGATCGATGCCCTTAAAAAGCATAAAACCTCTGCATCAAAACGTAAGCAGGAAAATAAATTTAATAAATGGGCCAACCGTGCAGAAAATAAAGAAAAATACGGTAATGTACTCAATGTAATAAATGAATATTATGAGAAGACAAACGAGAAAGCCAGACATGACAACTACCTGACTGGAATGTTACGTTCTTCTACATTTGCTGCAATTCCTTACTCTTTGGGTGGTGCGTTAAAACAATACGCTACGGAGAATGAAGCCAAACGTAAAGAAATGGCCCCTCGTCTTGAAGCATTCATTAATGATAATTACGAAAAAGCTTATATGCCTTTAGAAATTGATGTATTGGCCGATGAGTTAAATCTATACGCTGAGAAAGGTGGAGATATCGCTTCTTATGTAAGAGAGATGGCTACTAAAAACTCAGGTAACTTCCAGGCGGATATACAAGCTGCATTTGATAACAGTATATTTGGCTCTAAAGAAAAAATTGATGCATTCTTACAAAATCCGGATGCAGCCGTAATCGATGGGGATCCTCTTTTCAAATTATCATCAGCATTAATGGATAAATACCGTGAATCATCACCAGAATCTGAAAAGTTGGATGATGAATTCTTAACAGCTTCCCGTAAGTTTATTGCAGGGGTATTAGAGATGGATCCGGATGGTAAATACTACCCAGATGCAAACTCAACTTTACGCCTTACCTACGGTACCATCAGATCCTTACCAAAGGATAAAAGAAACGATGCTAAAGAAAATTTTTACACAACTTTAAAAGGTACTATCGCAAAATATAAACCAGGTGATGAGGAGTTTGATTTACCTAAGCGTTTAATGGAACTGTATGAAAATAAGGACTATGGACGTTACGCAGATAAAGCAGGTTATCTTCCGGTTAACTTTTTAAGTGATCAGGATATTACCGGTGGTAATTCAGGTTCACCTGTTTTAAACGGAAATGGCGAATTAATTGGCTTGGCTTTTGATGGAAATATTGAAGCAATGGCAGGAGACGTGATTTTTGATCCTAAATTGCAACGTACCATTTCGGTAGATATCAGATACGTTCTGTTTATTATTGACAAGTTTGCAGGTGCTCAAAATATCATCGACGAACTGCAAATAGTAGAGTAGATGCGCTACAAAAGGCTTTTATAAGACAAAAAAACTTTTTAAAATTCGCTTTGTTTGTATTCCTTTTGTATATTTATGATATATTAGAGAATTAATTAAGAAAAACTAAAATTATATTAATTAAAAAATGGAAAACTACACTAAATTAAAAGAGCTAGTAGCTTCTATCGAAGCTGATGCAGAAAAATTCTTCAATAACGGAAACTCAGCTGCAGGAACACGTGTTCGTAAAGGCTTACAAGAAATCAAAACTTTAGCTCAAGAAATCCGTAACGAAGTTACTTCTAAGAAAAACGATACAAAAAAATAAGCTATTCGTTTAAGTTAAAGTATAAAAACCCGATCATAACTGATCGGGTTTTTCTTTTTCTTAAAAGAACAGTTGTTAATCAGCATTAAGCACTTGAAGAAATCAAACAGATAGCAAATAAATCATAGACCAAATAAAATGAGCTATAACGATGATGACAGCCTATCATCATTATTGATTAGATACTTAATCAATAAACCATTTTCCAAGATAATATAGTTGTTAAAATTAAGCTAAGCTTTTTAAGAAATACTTATAGAAAAGCCTTTTTGTGTTTACAATTTATTATCGTAATATTGCGATATATAAAATACTAAAGCGAAATAATTGATAATCCCATTTGGATTTACTCCTAATTCGGATTGCTATTAAAACAGGAAAATCAATCATTATGTATAAAAATTTAATTGAGACGATTGATAAAATTGTTTCCGTTCAGCATATTGACAAAGAACGCATAACCGTATTGCAAGCGTTGATAGATTTTGTACAGAAAAAAGTAAATAACAGCCATGAAATAAATCTAAATTTCATCTGTACCCATAATTCACGCAGAAGTCATTTATCGCAGATCTGGGCCAAGGTAGCAAGTGTGTATTATCAAATTCCGAATGTACAGTGTTATTCTGGTGGTTCCGAAGTAACCGCATTATACCCTAAAGTAATAGAAACATTGACCCGTCAGGGGTTTAATATTTTCAAGATTGCGGGTACTATTAACCCTGTATATGCTATAAAATACAGTGAAAATGCTTTACCTATTATTAGCTTTTCAAAAAAACACGATAGTCCTTTTAATCCAGTATCGGCTTTCACAGCCATCATGACCTGTTCACAGGCAGACAGTGGCTGTCCTTTTATCGCAGGTGCAGAAAAAAGGATCCCAATCACATTTGAAGATCCGAAGATTTACGACGGGACAACAGAGCAGACCCGTATTTATACAGAGCGAAGTGTACAGATAGCGAGCGAAATGTTCTATGTTTTTTCAATGATTAAAAGTAACTAATGGAACCAAAACTAAAATTTCTTGATCGGTACCTCACCTTGTGGATATTTCTTGCAATGGCATTAGGTGTGGGCTTGGGGAATTTCTTTCCCAATATCTCTAACTTAACAGATAGTTTGTCGTCAGGTACGACCAATATTCCGTTAGCAGTAGGTTTAATACTAATGATGTATCCGCCATTGGCAAAAGTAGACTATACATTATTACCCAAAGCGTTTAAGGACAAAAAAGTAATCAGTATCTCTTTATTACTCAATTGGGTAATAGGTACGGTACTGATGTTCGGGTTAGCCGTTCTGTTTTTAAGAAACGACCCCGATTATATGGTAGGGTTAATATTAATAGGGTTGGCTAGATGTATCGCAATGGTAATCGTATGGAGTGATTTGGGAAAAGCCAACAGGGAATATACAGCGTTATTGGTCGCATTGAACAGTATCTTTCAAATAATAAGTTACAGTTTTTTAGTTTGGCTCTTCATAAACGTATTACCAAGCAAATTGGGATTAGCCAATTTCAATGTCACCGTATCCATGAAAGATGTGACCAAAAGTGTTTTGATATACCTGGGTATACCTTTTGTAGCAGGTTTTGTGAGCCGATATATTCTTATAAAATTAAAAGGTCTTGAATGGTACAACAGGAAATACATACCGACAATATCCCCTATTACACTTTACGCGCTGCTCTTTACCATTGTATTGATGTTTAGTTTGAAAGGGGACAAAATTCTGGAATTGCCATTGGATGTGATAAAGATTGCAATACCGTTAATCATCTATTTTATATTGATGTTTTTTGTGAGCTTCTTTATAAGTAAATCGATGAATATTTCTTACGACAAGAATGCATCTATAGCATTTACAGCCACAGGAAACAATTTTGAATTAGCTATAGCAGTAGCCATAGCTGTATTCGGTATTCATTCACCACAGGCATTTGTAGGTGTTATTGGACCACTGGTCGAAGTACCTGTGTTGATACTATTAGTCAGGGCAAGTCTTTGGTTAAAGAAAAGATATTACAATTAGATTTAATACTAAAGGAGAAAAGGAGAAGTAATCTTTCAACAACATATT
>JBEBRZ010000064.1:0-21387 GCA_040394615.1 Sphingobacterium mizutaii | reverse complement strand
CCATACATTAAAAGTGTATTGCTCTACCAGCTGAGCTACGGAATCGTTGTTCTTTCTTATTTAGAACCCTTCGTTGTTTGAAGTGATGCAAAGGTATACTTTTTAGAATAAATTCCCAATCTAATTGAACTTTTTTTTCTTAATTCAATAAAACACGCTCATTATAAAAGGATTATTTTTTCAAAAAAGATCAATTCACAATAAGATCAATCATTCTCCAATAATTTTATAATAATTAAGCCTCCGATTTAAATCCATCAACTCAATTCCTATCAGAATAGTAATTGATCTATAATATAAGATATTAAAAAATAAATTAAAATACTTATAATCAATAGCATACTGAATAATGTAGACCTTTTGTATATACCATAAATGCTACTGTAGGCATATTGTATATCCTATTATATTGCTAGACAGATACTTATTTAAAATATTTGATAAACGAAACGAAATCTTATGTTTTTTATATTTGGAACAAGAAAATCAAAACTAAGATCATATATATCTGAATCGTCTTGCAATTATTGCAATACAGAAAAAAGTATAATATTTTCTGTATTTCAAAATTACTTTCATGTGTTTTGGATTCCTCTTTTTCCTCTTTGGAAAGAAGTAAGATCATCTTGTATTCATTGCAAACAAAACAAAGGCTACAGAGACTTTAGTTCAGAAATGAAAGCTAATGCAATTTTATATAAAAATAAATCCAAAACACCCATATACACTTATATAATATTATTGATTGTATTCACTCTATTTATAATAAGTATAATAACACATTCAATATAAACAATCACTTAAATATAAAATCATGAATAACAAAACTCTATCAATCGTATCCTACTTAACAATAATCGGTTGGCTAATCGCTTACTTCTCTGGTAAAGATCAGGCTGACGATTTTTTAAAATATCACCTTAAACAAGGTTTTGGTTTATTCATATTTAGTTTGATTCTATCTATCATATTGAATATTATTGTGTTTATTACAGGCATCTATATTATTGGATATATAGCTTTAATTACTTTAGTATTAATGATACTTGGTGCAATCAATGCGTCCAACGGCATCAAAAAGCCATTACCTATTGTTGGATCCTGGGCAGAGAAAAATTTTACATTTCTTAATTAAGAATTATCTTCAATAAACAATACATAACTATGAAAATCAATAACATATACATTCTAACAATTTTAATACTTGCTATTTTTACTAGTTGTAATAATTCTGATAATAAAAGTACCGAAGGTTCTAATTCAAAAAGCTCAGGGCTATTTGGGAAGTCAGATAAAAAAGAAGAAGCAAATGCGCTAATTGAATTTAATAATAAAATTGTGAAGGCTGAGAATTCGCAAATTTCATTAATAAGATCATTTACCAACAACTTTGATAGATTTGAGCAGTTTGTTTTGAATAAAGTTTCAAAACCGAATGAAACCATTATAGCACCTATTTTAGTTACTCCTCCTATTATAAATAATTTAAATGGAATAGTTTATCCGAATGGCCTGAGTAAAGAGTTCCAACCTTTATTAGAACAAATGTCTTCAAGTATTGAATCTTTGAAAACTATACAGAAGGAAATGGATAATTATAAGTCTGCCGAAGATTGGGTAGAGGATAAAGGTGCAAAATTAGCTGAATTTAAAGAACGAGCCACCAATGAAATCACAAAGAATAGGGATGCAGCTAACCAAGTTTTTGAAAAGTTAAAACCTATTGTTGATAAAGCAGAAGAAGTTACGTTAGAAGGCAATCCATTAAAGAGCCAATATATTAGATCAAAGAAATTGCTTGATTTGGTTCAGAAAACTAATATCCTGGCGTTTGAAACGGAAGATCAGAGCCAATTAAAAAACAATTTTAAAAATGAATATCAGCAAATCGAAAAAACTCTGAATGATAACCAAAAAGATGATCTTCCTAAAGAATACCAGAATAAGATTAAGTCATTTACTTCATACAATGATGCAGTAAACGATTTTCTGGGTAAAATGCGAATAGTGCAAAGAGAATTAGATGCAGGAGCTCCATTAACTGAAAACTCACTTACAGCTCTCGATAATGCCTCAAAACAAGTATTAAGTAGCTATAACAGTTTCGTTGATTAAAGGATTAGACCTTTTAAATGAAATCGTTTGATTGGTTTATGCTCTGAATTTGGAATCAAAGTTTTAGCAATTGTATAGTATAGTTTATTAGTGAAAGAACCCCATTTAACCTTTTGGTTATTGGGGTTCACTTTTAGAAAACTAGAAAATTATTTCAATATTGTGGTATTAACTACATCTATTTCTTCCTGAGTAATGGTATGCCCCATATCTTTATAGATTCTTTCATCAACATTCGCATTCATTGATTGAAATATTTTAGTGCTTTCATTTACCCTATTTACAGGGACATGAAAATCAGGATCACTAGTGCCAATAAATACATGAGTATTCTCAAAATTTCCTGAGTAATTATCCAAATTTAGGGTATCCCCTATTAAGCCACCTGTAAATGCAATAATTCCACCATACTTTTTCGCATTTCTGGCTGTATATTCCAGGGTTAAACAAGCTCCTTGGGAGAATCCCAAAAAATAGATATCACTAGCTTTAATTCCTTTCTCCAATGCTGTCAATACAGCATTTTCTACGGATTCTAAAGCTTGATCTAATTGGGGTTGATTAGTACCAATGCTAGCCATAAAAGAATTGGGATACCATGTATTTTGTCTTGCCTCAGGGCAAATTAAAAGAAATCCTTCTACGTTTAAATATTCAGCTAAACCAACAATATCCTTAGCGCTTGATCCTCGGCCATGAAGCATAATCAATGCTTTTATTGGGTTTTCTGTATTGCCGGATACAATTATGTTATTTGTCATAAAATTCTATTTAATAGTAAGTTAATATAATTCAACAAATGTTTAAAATAAGGTAAAGAGACCTTTTCTAATACTTTAAATAAGAACTATCATTTTAATACAGGTAATACTTTTTCGATTTCTTCCCTATTAGATTCATACTGTTTTGGCAATTTAAGCGAAGTACCAAGCTCGGCTAAAGGTTCATCAATATCAAATCCAGGATTCTCAGTTGCTATTTCAAATAATACACCACCTGGTTCACGGAAATATAATGAATGAAAGTAGTCCCGATCAATTTGAGGAGTAATTTGCAAACCAGAACTCATAATCTTTTCTCTCAAAGCCATTTGATCTTCATCATTTTTCACTCTAAAAGCTATATGATGATTTGTACCAGCTGTATTAATTCCTCTTGTAGCATCCTTATCAACAAGAATATCTATAATATTGGCACTGTCAACATTTACATTTTTAAATCTATAGCGATTTCCTTCTTGTCCAATTTCTTCATAATCTAATAAATCCGTAAGTACCTTGGCTGTTAAATCCAAATCCCGAACTATCAATGTGCTGTTATGAAAACCTTTGGTAGCAAAATCCTTATTAACTTCTTTCGTTGACCAACCTAATCTATTATCTGCAGTTTTTGGAACAACCATAGATAGATTTAATCCATCCGGATCAAGGAAGGGAAGATATAATTCACCAAATCTCTCTTCAGCATCTCCAATTACAACATTATTTAGTGTAAATCTTTCTTTCCAAAACTCTAAACTACCCTCAGGTATTGAATAAGCTATTTCGCTTGCCATTCCACCTCCAACTTTCCCCTTACCAATCCCTTCCCAAGGAAAAAAAGTTAGAATCGTTCCTGCTGATCCCTTTTCATCTCCATAATAAAAATGGTAAGTACCGGGATCATCAAAATTTACAGTCTTTTTCACCATTCTTTGTCCGAGTAGTTTGGTGTAAAAATCATAATTACGTTGTGCTAAGTTTGCTATTGCGGTAATGTGGTGTAATCCTAAAACATTATTATTCATTTTATATCCTTTCAATTTTTAGTTGAGTAATTCTTTAATTAAATTTCTTAAACAAAGGTGATGAATATCCATAGGGAAAGCATTGATGTATGGTAAGAAGTATTGGATTTATAAAACTGTATTTATTGAAATAAAAGTTCTTTGACAAAAAAATGCTATTATTTGATAAAAAATAGCCATTTTAATCATTCATGAATAGTTATTTTTGAATTTAAGTCAATTTGCCATTAACAATTCTTATTTTTAAACCGATCGCTTATCCCTAAAAAATTACCTAATGCCTAAAAAAAGATATATTATTATACTTCTTATTTTCCTTGTGAATCTATGTCATGCACAAGAGAAGCCTTATAAC
This sequence comes from Sphingobacterium mizutaii, assembly GCA_040394615.1. Classification (GTDB taxonomy): domain Bacteria; phylum Bacteroidota; class Bacteroidia; order Sphingobacteriales; family Sphingobacteriaceae; genus Sphingobacterium; species Sphingobacterium mizutaii_A. The sequence continues at coordinate 17,131 of JBEBRZ010000064.1, read as the reverse complement.
GTTTTAATGATTCTTATAGATGATTTAAGACCATCCTTAGGAGCTTTTGGAGATGATGTTGCCATTAGTCCAAATATAGATGAATGGGCAGAAGAAGCGACTGTATTTGAGAGGGCATATTCAAATCAGGCTGTTTGTGTAGCTTCAAGATATAATCTACTATTAGGGTCTAGATCAACATCTACCGGGTTATACGATTTTGGAAGAGCATTCAGGGAGTTTTATCCCGATGCTATTACCTTACCCGGCTTATTTAAAGAAAATGGTTATTATACAGCAGCAATTGGAAAAGTATTTCATGTTGGCCATAATACATATAATGATGAGAAATCCTGGTCCGTTCCTCACTGGCATGATAAGATTATTGAGTATGTAAATCCAGAACACACAACAGAGACCCGGGAAGAGGCCTTATTTTCTAATAAAAGTTGGGCGTATGCTAATAAGTTAGAAAAAGGTTCAGCTTGGGAGAAACTAGATGTTGAAGATGAAGCCTATGCCGATGGTCGTGTTGCAAAGGAAGCAGTAAATAGATTAAGTGAATTAAAAGATAATCATACTCCCTTCTTTCTAGCTGTTGGTTTTGCAAGACCTCACCTACCCTTTACAGTTCCTAAAAAATATTGGGATCTATATGAACCTAAAAACTTACCGATACCTTCTAATCAAAAAAATCCGGAGAATGCTCCAGGATTGGCCGTAAAAAGAGATGGAGAAATAGCACAATATGCCGAAATTCCTTTAGCAAAACAAAGCGATCCATTCCCGGAAGAGCTAACTCGTACACTTATCCATGGATATTATGCAGGCGTAAGTTATGTGGATGTTCAAATTGGCAAAGTATTAAAGCAGCTTAAAGACAGTGGGTTGGACAAGAATACCATTGTTATTCTTTGGGGCGATCATGGTTATTTACTTGGAGAAATGGGCATGTGGACAAAGCATGTTAATTACGAAATAGCGAATCGGATTCCATTAATCATAAGTCATCCGGACTTAAAACAGAGAAGGCATACCAAAGAATTAATTGAGACCGTAGATTTATACCCTACGTTAGCTGAATTATGTGATATTAAAATCCCGCAATTACAACAAACACTTGATGGAATTAGCTATGCAGATTTTATGAAGGGAGATACAGAATCCGTTCGGGAAACTGTTTATCATTGTTTCCCCAGGGATGGAAAATTAGGTCGGGCTATTCGAAATAAAGATTTTCGTCTAATTGCGTGGCAATCCATAGATGGAGATGATCAACCAATTTATGAATTATATGAATATAAAGATGGTTTGGTAGAGACAAAGAACATCTGGAGGATTGATCATCCTGAATTTATAAAACTTAAGAAAATATTAGATAATCAACCTAAGCCAATAGCTATGAGGCCAGAGTCTAAACCTAAAAACTAACAAGGAAAATTAATATGATGAAGAAAACAATTGCAATTGCATGTTTGCTCGCTGCTACGTTTACAGAAGGAAGTGCACAGAATTGGGCACCGGTGCATGACAAGATTTTAACACCATGGGCTGAACAAGTTACACCTCAAAATGCGCACAGAGAGTATCCACGACCACAACTAGAGAGAAAAAACAATTGGCAAAATCTAAATGGTCTTTGGAAATACAAAATTACAAGCAAAGACCAGAAAGATATACCAACTAACTGGGACGGGGATATTCTAGTACCCTTTGCGGTTGAGTCAGCACTTTCCGGTGTAGCAAAACGTGTTACCAAAGATGATGCATTGTGGTATAACAGTCAAATTAGCATTGATAAAAAATTAAGCAAAGGCAATGTTTTATTACATTTTGGAGCCGTAGACTGGGAATGTGACATTTATGTAAATGGTCAACATGTGGGTAATCACCAAGGAGGATTTGATGCTTTTAGTATTGACATCAGCAAAGCAATAAAAAAAGGTAAAACACAAGATATTGCCATTCGGGTATGGGATCCGACTTCTGATGGTCCTCAACCCAGAGGTAAGCAAATTAAAGACCCTCATGGAATTTGGTATACACCTGTATCGGGTATTTGGCAAACAGTATGGTTAGAATCAGTTCCTGAAACCCATATTGTAAGCACTAAACAAACTCCTGATGTGGACAATTCTGCTTTAAAGTTTTCTGCAGAAATTGCATTGGCACAATCCGGCGATGAAATTTTAATTGAAGCATACGACAATGATAATAAAGTTGCAGAAGTTAAGGCTAATGTTGGTGAAGAAACACAATTAAGGATCAACAATGCGCAGTTATGGTCGCCGGACTCACCTAAACTATATGACCTTAAAGTGAAGGTACTTCGTAAGGGCAAGGTAATAGATGAGGCAAAAAGTTATTTTGCTATGCGTAAGATTAGTATTAAGAAGGATGCCCAGGGGATTCAAAGGATGTATTTGAATGATCAATTCGTTTTTCATTATGGACCTTTAGATCAAGGTTGGTGGCCAGATGGATTACATACTGCCCCCTCTGATGAAGCATTGAAATTTGATATTGTAAAAACCAAAGAAATGGGTTTTAACATGATCAGAAAACACATTAAAGTAGAACCAGCTCGTTGGTATAGACATTGCGACAGTTTAGGGATTTTAGTATGGCAGGATATGCCTAGCGGAGATTTAGGAGGCAATATTTGGGATATGAATCCTGGTAAAATACGTCCAGGAAAACATGACAAAGATCGTAGTCCAGAATCTGAAGCAATTTACAGAAAAGAGTGGAAAGCTATTATGGCACAACTACATAACTTCCCTTCAATCGTCGTTTGGGTTCCATTCAATGAGGCATGGGGTCAGTTTAAATCCAAAGAAATCGTTGATTGGACTATTCAGAATGACCCTTCAAGATTAGTAAACGGGGCTTCTGGTGGTAATTTTGGTGCTCCAGGTCATATTTTCGACATCCATAACTATCCGGATGCCGCAATGCCGAGAGCCGAGTTATTTGGTGACAAATATGTATTAGCTTTAGGTGAATATGGAGGATTAGGTTTACCTGTTGATGGTCATACTTGGCAAGAAAAGGATAACTGGGGCTATCAATCGTTTAAAAATTCTGCTGAGTTAAAGAAAAGATATGAAGAAGTTGTTTCTGACTTAAGCAAATTAATTCCATTAGGTCTTTCAGCTGGCGTATATACACAAACAACTGATGTAGAAATTGAAACAAATGGATTAATGACTTATGACAGAAAAGTTATTAAAATCCCTGTAAATGAATTAAAACAAATTCATGATAAGCTATATGACAAGAACTTAGTAAAATAATAAATAAGAAAAGGTCGTAAAATGTTTACGGCCTTTTCTTATTATTAAATAATAGATAGAAACACCTATTTAATATCTCACCTTTAGCACAATCTTCCCTAATTCATTCAATTCTTCCTGACTTGTAAAGTGTGCTTTTCCACCTTTTGAAATAACTTCCCAGGCAATAGTTGAAACAATATCATCTACAACATCATGTTCTTTTGCATCATCGGCAATTTCAAAAGTTCGATCTGAAGTCATTTTTACAGCTTGTTCAAAATCTTGCTGAACTACCAATAGCTCACCTCTCCCATCAATTGCAGCTTGATATATATCTTGTAAATCCGTAATTACTTGTCCACTTGCAACAGCCGCTTTTAATTCTTCTATTGCTGCCAATCGTTCTTCTTTTTGGAGCTCTTTAATTATTTCAAATGCTTGATTTGCTAGATTAGTACTGTCTGATTTATCTGAGTTCTGTGTATCATGGCCTATGTATATTGCGGGTCTATCTGCGACTTCCATCAGCATTGCATAATTAGGTTCAGTAGATAATACTACTACATCTAAATTATTTTTATTATAAACTGCTACTACTGCCTTATCAACTTGATTAAAATATTCCTTTCTACGGTTTTCAATCTTATTGTTGTCAAAACCAGTGAGATCTAAAGTGTTTTCAGGAAAAGGAAAACCTTCTTCGGAAATTTCATTTTCTATTCCATCATTTAAGGCTTGATAAAGGTGCGCACCTCCTTGAGCGATTGTAAGAATCAAATACTCTTTAATTCTATTCATTGCTTTTATTAATGGACGAGTAGCAAATGTATCATCAATAAAAACAGCATCTGAATTAGTTGGCCACGGAGAAGCAACAATCTCCTCCACATCTTTAGAAATAAAAATATGTATACTTTCTAATAAAGCTATGTTAGCTAGTTCATCAGATATGCTGTCTAATTTTTCCAGAATTTCCGCAGATTCACGTTTTCCGAATTCTGAAATAATTCGATTTTCTGCTTCTTTAACCAGATTTTTTAAATTAATAGCGTTTTTCTCGTTATCCGGATAAGTCTTGAAGGTGTTAAATGATATCGTTACACAAGGAGAATCGCTAACTTTTGAAAGAGTTTCAATAATATCTTTTAGTGCCATAAATAATATTTTAAATGTTATTAATTTGTTTCTTATCAAAAGAACAGCTTAAAGGAGAGATAGTTTTAATTCATTTAATTGTGAAGAAATTTGATGTTATTATTTTCCCATCGGGATAAAAAAAAAGGAGTTTAATTGATGTTTCCCAATAAATAACCTTTGATAGAGGTTATTCTCAATAATAGACGAATATTTATAATATACTATTAAACAGATCGTTAATTAAAGAACATCAATTAAAAGATTCTAAAAACCTAGAAATAATTTCATTAAAATATTTTATAATCATGAAACACTACTTCATTATTATCTACATACTATTTAGCATACCTACATGTATATTTTCACAACAAATTGATAAAGAAATATTTATTCCCATTGAAAAATCAAAATTATACGTTCGGTTGATTGGGAATGAATCCTGTCCAATCATTATAAATTTGCATGGAGGCCCTGGTGCATTTTCTGGTTTTGATCATGAATATAATAGGCATTATTTGGAAGATGGATATCTCATTGCATATTTAGATCAACGAGGAAGTGGTAAATCTGAAAGCTTTGCGGACACCTCATATTTTACAATGGAACAATTTGTGGAAGATTTAGATAAAGTTGTTGATTACTTAAAGATTCAATACCCTGAAAGTCAAATTAATTTATTAGGATCTTCATGGGGAGGAACATTAGGTCTGTTATATTTAATACAACATCAAGAAAAAATAAACACTTTTGCTTGCGTCTCTGGAAAAGCCAATGGTATATATCCAATATATGCATTGATTGATTATGAAAATCAAATTATTCAAAATAAGAAAAATGATAACCTTGACAGTGTACAATCTAACAAATATCAGGCTATGCTTCAGAAATTAGCTGAGGTTAAGAAAAGCGATTTAGATCAATTTTATAATGACCTGAATTTAATCAAAACTGAATATCCACGAGAATTGGGATTTAGTGCTTATTGGGCAAATAAAGCAGCTCAGCTTAAAGCAGCAGAACTAGCTAAAGATCCAGCATATTTTAAAAGAGCACATTATACAAAAGAAGAATTTAATACTGCCATGAAAAAATTTGACAACGTAAATAGAGTATTTAGAAATACCTCAGAATATAACCATTTAAATATACTGGATAAATTAAGTATAATTCAAACACCTATTCTTGTAATGCAAGGAGATAAGGATTATGCCATTGGACCAAATCAAGGAAAAATGATTTATAATGCTTTAACCAATAAAAATAAGAGCTTGAAAATTATTCCTAACGCCGCACATAATCTAAATATAGAGGCAGAAAAAGAATATTACACTACCTTGTTATTGTTTTTTAATAAATATAACCTTCAAAATTTGTAAAATTTCCTTTTACCAGCGGCCACCTGCACCACCACCACCGGACGAACCGCCACCAAAGCTGCCTCCTCCGCTACTACTTGAAGAACCTCCGCCTCCGCCACTACTTGACGAACTGCCTCCTGAACTTGAGCTTCTGGTTAGCTTTGCTATAGTATAGCTCTCAATAAATCTTGAATAGCTACAATTTTCACATTCATCCCTTTTCTCGCCTTTACCGCCTGAAGAATAGGTCGCTTTTTTTAATATTATTTTTTTATTTTTAAGTAAAGTAAAGTAATGACATTTAGGGCATTCCGAGTATTTTTTATTAATATCCCAAGCAATCAATTGCACTTTTTGTGTTTTAATATCTTTCCAGATTTCATACTTTCTAGAATTCAATTTCTCTTCTTTTCGCTGACCGGAATTTAAATATTTATTCGTTTCTGATTTTTGAAATGTTCTTTTTATACGTTCCCAACTTCCTGATTCGTCAGGTGGATTAAATCTATTTCTGTTCTTATTCAGATATCTAAAAGTAGCACCAACCTCGAATAAAGCTAATGGAGCCAATAGAGAAGGAATAAGGCTCAAATAGTTAAACTTTCTTAAAGCTTTACTCTTATCCTCTTCATCCCCATAGCTTTTTTTAATGGCTTCACGCGCATTAGCAATCTTAAACCACACAATTAAGCCACAAAAAACTAAAATAAAATAAGGTAAATTTTTAACCTGATATACTTCTTCAACATTATTAAATATAAATGCAAACAGAAATATAGTAAAGAACATTAATAAACCCATACAACCTAATCCATAGAATATCGGGGCAATTGGCTTTAATTTTTGCTTAGGGGAAGTTAATTTCTTACCGACCAGATGGATATAGAGGTATAAGAATAAAAACACACCTACAATTAAAAGCGTATTCTTGAAAATAACATTTCTAAAGCTGAAAAAAGGGACTGCTTCGGGCATCATTTTTTCAAGTTCCTTAATGGAATCTGGAGATTGTAAAATCTGAGCAATAAATTGGCTAGATTCCAACAGGCCCTGATCGTAGTCGTTGTTTCTAAAATTGGGAACTAGATACTTCTCACCTACCCGCCTCAGATAAACATCAGGGAAAATACCCTCCATTCCATACCCTGTAATAAAACGATATTGTCTTTTATTCTTAGCAACAAAAAGTAACAACCCATTATTGGCTTCTTTCTTCCCTATTCCCCACTTATTAAATAAATTAAAAGCAAATTCAAAATCGTCATCTCCTTGGTAATCATTTACAATTACGATTACAAATTCAGCAGCAGTTTGTTTTTCTATGTTTACTGAGATATTATCCAATAGATTAACCGTCTTGTTATCTAAAATATGATCCGGATCACTTACGTAATAGTCCTGTCCCCTTTCTTTAGGACTTGGGATATTATCTAAACTATATAAAGCTTGAGCAAACGAGTTTGAAAGAGAGAAAATAAAGAATAAATAAATTGATACATACCAATGAGAATAGGAACTAAATGATTTTAATGTTTTCAAACGTTTATACATGGTAATTGTTAATAATTCATTAATTGGGAAGCATGATTTAAAATTAAGGATTTTTTAAATTTACGTCATGAAATTATTAAAAGATAAATAGAATGTAGATGCGAAATAGACAGACAATTAGTCAGTTATTTATATTTACACTGTAATTAATTGGTTACCAAAAGACTATATATAAGAGCATTACATTTAGCTGACACATAAAAAATAAGAATGGTCTATGTTTTGAGAATGGGAAGATATGATGAAACTACTTAAAGTAATTATAGTATTGGCGCTGATTATTGGAATCACTTGGTTCATATGGGAAAGAGTTAAGCCAGCCGACAGCAAAGAAACAAATCACGCCATTTTGGTAGAACGAATTGAAGCTATGGGGAAGTTGGAATTAGTAAAGTATCGTTTAAGTGATGTCGTTGAACACAAAAATATGACAGCCTATTTACCCGATGCCAGTGTGCTATTAATTATTAAAGCAGATGCCGTAGGTTGTATTGATTTGGGTAAACTTAAATCAGAAGATGTTGAAGTTATGGGAGATTCTGTTCATATTACACTTCCAAATCCTGAAATTTGCTATGTAAAAATCGACCATAAATCATCAAAGGTATATGATACAAAAATGGCTTTTTTCAGAGAAGCCACATTAGTTGATGAAGCTTTTAAAGCTGCTGAAGAAGAAATAACGAATCAAGTAAAGAAATCAGATATTTTACAGCAAACTAAAAATAATGCAATCCACGTTTTAAGACCTTTATTAGAAGGTTTAGGGTATACAAAAATCGGTTTATCATTTAATCAATAAGCTCCTTATATTTTATTTTTTTCATGTTGGGAAGGAAGTAAGCTATAATTCCGATTAGGGGTAAATAAGAACAAACTAAATAGATATTTTCTAAGGAAGTATGATCTGCCCACCAACCTAAGACAGCTGCTCCTAACCCGCCGATACCAAAAGCAAATCCATAAAATAAACCCGAAACCATTCCTAATTTGCGTGGAAGTAACTCTTGTGCATATACCAGAATGGAAGGAAATGCGGAAGCCATAATAAATCCAATAATAAAAACTAAAATGGCACTCCAGAATAAACTTGCAAAAGGCAATAATAAAGTAAACGGCGCGCAACCTAATACCGAAAACCAAATAATATATTTTCTGCCGAGATAATCGCCTAAAAATCCCCCGATAAGTGTTCCTAATGCTATAGCGATAAGAAAGTAAAACAAGTAAACCTGAGCTTGTACATCAGAAATAGCAAATTTATCCATCAAATAAAATTGAAGATAACTAGTAATACTAGCGATATAAATATATTTTGAAAAGATTAGGAACAATAAGATAAAGATAGAAAGATTGACAGTTCCTGATGACAAATCGGGAATTTTTACCAATTTCTTAGCTTGACCTTTTACAGAATGTAACACTTGTTTATACCAATTTGCTATATAATACAATACAAATTGAGCCAATATAGCAACAAGGAGAAACCAAAGGATATATCTTTGACCATGAGGGACAACAAACAGTGCTAGTATAAGTGGTGCTAATGCAGAGCCTGTATTTCCACCAATCTGAAAAATAGATTGTGCTAAACTTCTTCTGCCTCCAGATGACAAAAAAGCAACCCTTGATGATTCCGGATGAAATATTGAAGATCCAATTCCGACCATCGTAACAGAGAATAATACTGAATAATAATTATTAGAATAGGATAAAGCAATGATTCCTATAATACTAAAAAACATCCCTATGATTTGAGAATAGGGCTTCGGATGTTTGTCAGTATAGGCTCCTATTATAGGCTGTAATAAAGAAGAAGAAAGCTGAAAACAAAACGTAATAATACCAATTTGAGCAAAACTAAGATGAAAATTATCTTTTAATAATGGATATGATGCCGGAATAATAGCCTGTATCATATCATTTGATAAATGAGCAATACAGATTGCCAATAATATGGGATAACTAGTTTTGGTTTGATCGTAAGCAAAAGTTCTTTGTGGCATATATTGAAGAAAATTTTAAATTCTAAAAAACAGATAATTAAACATCAACTTAAAAGCGCGGTATATGATCAATTTTTTGATGTTTAAACTACTCTGGCAAATCTATCGCATAAATTTAATATTTTCCAATAAAGCTTTCCTTCATTACTTAAATCTTACAAAAAAAAGAATAAGCGCAATAAAAGCGCCTATTCTTTTCAATATTACATTAATTTTGCCTCAATGACGATTGGATATCTTCATAAGTTGCCATGTATTCCAAGGCTTCACCTGTTGGACTACTAAAAACCTCTCCTTTTACGGTCACTTGTACCTCTCCATTCTTTTGAGGAACCTCGTAGACTTTAGAGATCTTCACATGGCCTCCAACAGGAATTTCTGCTTTCAATTCTGCATTTGGAACTCCTGATTGAGATGATAAAAAATATCCTGATTTATGCCCGTCTGAATGTGTATAATGATAGTAATACAAAGGGGCTTGGGTAATAAAGATGCTATTTGCAATTCCTGCATATTTCGGATCCTTAGTAACATCTCCTTTATTTTCTGAACAAGATGTAACTATAAAAAACCCAATAATTAATAGAAATAGATTTGATAGTTTATACTTCATAAATTTTTCAATTTTAAATATTTAAAAATTCTAACCAACGTAAATATCTTTAGAGGTTGCTAATAAATAAAATATTTAAAAGGACAAACTATATATCTAATTAATAAATCTGTTTACATTTCATATACAACTATGTTCTCCAATGAATTAAATATTTTGAAAGAATTGTATTACATGATTTAAGTTTGAATCTTTAAGTATAACTCGTTTATCTTTATCTAACAGATAAATGGTAGGAGTTGCTTTTATCATATATAACCCTTTCGTCACAACGGCTTGGTCCTTATCTAATCCGTTGATCCAATTACCGGGGATATTCGATTGATAATCTCTCCATATTTCTTCATTCCCATCCGGATAAATCGCTAAAATCGTAAGCCCACCTTTTTCAATCACATCATTAAATCCAGGATTATTTTTTAACTGGTTAATTGTTTCTTCACATACGCTGCAGCCTGGTTCATAAAACATAAGTAAAGTAAATGGAGCTTTTATAGATTTAAGATTTGAACTTCTACCATCTGTATTTATATAACTAAAGTCAGTTGCTATCGTCCCCGGTTTATTTTTGCGCACTAATGGTAATAGACTCTCATATTTTATCTTATCTACAGCACTAATCTTTTCCGAAGAAATGAGATATTCCAATACAACCTCATAAAACAGATCATTTCTCATCGGAGAATTAGGGTTAGATAGATAATTTTCAAATTGATATTTAAAAAATTCAAAAACAGAATTATCAATTTTAGCTTGATTAAAAACATCTTCTACCCCTTCACGTAATGTATCCAACCTTACGAGCGGAAAATAGGCCAGATAATCTACAATTGCTTGTTCTCCGTAATCCGGATTAAAAACCTTTGTTGTATCACTAAAATTGAAATTATCCCAAAAATGAACGAATACGTAATTAATTTTAGCCTCTTCATCTTGTAACTGACTAGGAGCCTTCGGCACATTGTAATTAGTGCTAGTATTATCAATAGATTGTTTTGATTCGGCTGATTTATTTTGATTACAGGCACTAAACAATAATACCAATAATGAAATCCACAAAAAATAAATTCTATTCATACTTAATTATTAAACTTATATATTTCTAATTTAAAAAGTCCCAAGGTAAGTTTTTAGTAATAAAAAAGAAAGTTAAAAATGTTAGAAAGCGTTATAAATAAAAAAGCCTTGAACTCAGGAGAGCTCAAGACTATTATTAATAGTTAGTGAATCTAAGCTTATCTATTCAGGGTATATTTAACCCCTACACTTGTTGACAATGCACCCTCGAAATTTCTTCCTCCAACTTCGCCATCAAATTCATCACCATATAAATTTCCTCTCACATCAAGTGTAAGATTAAGATTATCGGTCAAACGAAATGATTGTAACACACCCAAATTTGGACTAAACTTTAAACTTTGAGGATCTGAAAGTACTGCTCCAAAACCAATTCCTACGTAAGGAATTAAATTGTACAAACGATCAGGATTATATCCTAAAGCGTCATTTGTCCAATTGAACATAAAATCAGCATGTACATTTAAATAATTAAATTTTTGATGTTCCAGATTTTGACTTTCATCAAAAATTTCACCAGTTGAGTAGGTCTGAGTCTGTGTTAAGCCTTTATAAGAAAAACCATTAACACCTAATCTTAAACCAAAACTTTCATTTAACCATTTACCACCATAAATTTCAAATTGAGGTGAAATTCGTTTACCCAAAGAAATTTGCTTATCATGGTCCCCAAAAAACACCTGACCACCAACACTCGCCCCAACAAACCAGTTATTTAAATCACTACTTTCTTGAAATGCTTTGTTAGAAATGAACTTTGTTTTCCAAGGATCATTCTCTAATGGTTCACTTGCAAAGCTTCCAAATGCAATCAACGATACTAATAATGTGGTACTAATCTTTTTCATTAATAAAAATTTAAAACTGTAAGAAGATATCCTTCTCTTTAATACAGTATCTGAGTGGTGTTATTGATGGACCAATGAAAACCTTTTAAATATTTTTTAGTCTTTCTTAGTTTTACTCAAACAACCTCACGAAGATACATGCAATTTCCTCTACTCCAAATTTCAGATACAAGTCAAGCTATATTATTAGTTAATTTTGAAAACTATACGTTTCATATATTTTCTATGAAAATTTACAGTCTCTTCATTACTTGAGATTATCAAGAAATAATATTATCATATCAGGACATATTTTTATTCAAAATCCTTTTATTTAATATTTAGTTCAAAATAATATAAATTTAATTTGTAAATGATTATCTACAGCAGCTAAAACCATATTTCAGGAAGGACGTTAATAATAATCACTATAATAAAGGCTACCCATAAATGAATAGCCAATTGTTTAAAATATATGTCGAACTGTTTAATTTCGAATACACTGAACATTTTCTTCTCTCCAAAAAAATGAAAGGATCCCATGTCCACATACATAACTTCCTAACACGAAAGCTAGAATTTCATATTCTAATTCAATTTTTAGCTCTCGAAATATGGAAAAAACATATTTCAATTTTGCTCTTATTTTCATAAAATTTATCTGTGTTATATGCTATCATTCAAACTTTAACCAATCTGTTACTAATCTTATAAACCAACGCCCTTCATAAATCATTTTTAATTAATGATTTAAACAATACATAATGATGTAGTTACATGTATTTCAGAACAAACTTATAACAATATCAAAACACATGGAATCATATCAATAAATAAAATAAATTATGTAGCAATTGATTTACACTAAAATAACTAAAATAAATTGTGGATATATTCTGTAAAACAGAGCGCAAATTCAAGTATCTAAAACATCCTTTTTTACGCCATCTACAACTCAGATTATGATATAATGAAATTTTATTAACTTCCTGAAATAATTTAAGGATAGAAATCAGAAAATACATCTAATAAAAATTAAAATTTCCATCTAAAATCTCAACTTAATCCCTTACGAAAGAGATTTTATAAAAGATTTGTTTATGTAAAACAAACCTTTCTACTTTGCTTGAGAACAGATCAATACAGGAAATAAATATCTCATTAATGAGACTCAGCTTATCTCATCCTTCTTTGTGATAGCAAGTTTTAATTGGTAAATTAGAAATAAGATATACTATTTCATCAATCAATTTAAATGAATTATGAAAATAATAACCAGGATATGGCATGGAATTACTAGGAAGGAAGATGCAGACCAATATCTTAATTACCTATTTGATACAGGTATTAAAGACTATCGAAGTATAAAAGGAAATCTCTCTACTAAGGTACTAAGGCGAATTGATCACGATATATGTCATTTCATGACTATTACTGAGTGGGATTCAGAAGACAGTATTAAAGAATTCGCAGGGGAGAAATTTGAAAAGGCAAAATATTACCATGAAGACAAAAAGTACTTATTAGAATTTGAGGAAAATGTCAATCATTTTGAAACTTATTTAATAGACTAACATCTATTTTCAAAAAGGAAAAATATAGATTCTATACAGTAGGAAAAGCTTTCAATAAAAAATCCTGAAACGGGGAGTTTCAGGATTTTACCAAACCAATTATTAACCTAAATTATGAAATTATACTTTTATTACTCTTCTACATTTAGAACGTAAGCAAAGTAACTTTCGTGCCTGTGGCAGGCAACAATTAACAACTTTTAACAAAACAGCTAATTATGCAATCTTCAATACTGAATTAGGCTTTAGATTACATTTACTTATATTTGAAAAACATCCAAACCAAAAAAGTATGAAAAACGCAATACTTGTTCCTACAGACTTTTCAGAGAATGCGTGGATTGCAACACAATACGCAGCTAAACTTGCTGAAAAATTTAATTGGGATATTCACCTATTACATGTCTATCAAACCTTTGGAAGACTGCGTGCCTCTCAAGAATTTAATGATGAAGTGAGTCAGCATAATACCGCACGTGCACTTGAAGAAATGAATAAATTGGAAATTAAATTTCAAAAAGAATTTCCTAATCTGTCTGTTTCTGCAGCATGTATGGAAGGAAATCTCGCTGATACAATATTGAATGTTTCAGTTGATAACGACGTACGCTTTATTGTAATGGGAACAAAAGGATCCACTGGATTAAAAAGCATCGTAATTGGTAGTAATACTTTCGAAATTATTCAGCAATCCCCTATAGGTGTAATCGCTGTACCAGAATACTATACCGATTTCAGTCTTCATAACATTGGTCTTCTTACAAATTTTAAAAATGATGAAATAAATCTACTTCAAAATTTTATAAACAGAACGAGTCCGGCATTTAATATTAGTTTATTACACGTAAATGAGTTAGGAAAGGCACCTGATGGAAATAACGTCTTGTTTTGGAAAGAACAAATCATAAAAAAAACAGGCATCAATTCTGTCGTTTACAAAAATTATGAAAAGATTAATAGACTAGATGTAAGCGAACCGATACCCTACTGCATAAAACATTTAACAGAAGTAGAAAATATTGATATATTACTCGTTTCATATACTCGCAAAAGCTTTTTTAAAAGTCTTTTCTCAAGAAGCCTTGTAAAGTCGTTATCTAATGAAATCACTATCCCAATTTATTTTTTAAAAACTTTATAATATTGCGTCTTGATTTAAACTTCAATATACTTTACAAAAATACCTCCCTCTACTTACCCATCAATGGGTCAGAAATACTTGCTTTCCCATTCTCCATATGCCCTGCGTATCTAAAATAAAAATCCGGATCGTCTTCTGAGGTAATTTCAAAATCATACCATCCACTCGATTTATCCAGAGCCCAATTTAATTTCTCTGATTTATGTGCCTTTACTTGTTTAGATGGATATCCATAAGAAGGGTCACTAATTTTCAAATTAAGTTTTGGATTCAAAATTTCCATTATGAAGCCACTAACAGGATTTTTACTTTTCACGCGGATATCTGAAATGTTGGACTTCAAAGGACCTTGAAATATTCTATAAAAACCATTGGGACCATGAACTTCCAAAAGATATCTCTCTTCATTGAAATCAGCTAACATCCATTCATATCTTAAAGGCTCTCCTGCTCGAACAGCAAAATTCCAAACCCTCCCCTTTTCTTGGGTCGATCCAAAAGAAGTGTGGGATATAACCTGAAATGGGACACCTACATTCTTCGTCTTAGGTAGTTTACCTGCTATTTCAAAAACCACCTGTATTCTATCCGAATTCATCTCTAGATTAACATCAATATCATAAGGAATAGCACAAGAAGGTTTAGTTCCTTTCTCCTGTATCCCCAGACCAACAGGACGCTTGATATTGTTTTGAAAAACCGAGAGACTATCTAAAGAAATCTGACTAAAGTTGCCAGGTAATATTTTGTTTTTCGAAGAAAAGATTCGTTCAACATAGCTGTTTCTGGCAACAAACTCCAAATCCGGACGTTTCACATCAGGAATTGGTCTAAACACTGAGGTCAGGTTTCCACACACCAATCTTCTCCAATCTGTAATGTTATCTTCAAAAACTTCTTTCTTAAATTTTTTCTGAATAAAATGCTCCATAAATTGTAAAGAAGAGGTATGATCAAACACTTCAGAATTAACCCAACCACCTTTGGTCCATGGTGATGCAATAATTAAAGGCACCCGATATCCTAAACCAATTGGACTATCATGTAAGGCCGAGTCTTTCCCTGTTCTTTTATTTTCTTGATTTACTGTAACATATTCTTCTTCTGTATGCATTCCCTCCGGTACAGCTCCCATTCCCTTTTTAGTGCTCAGTGGAGGAACAAAAGGTGATATATGATCAAAATATCCATCATTTTCGTCATAGGTTAAGACAAATATAGTCTTCTTCCATACGTCAGGATTAGCGGTTAGAATATCCAGCGTCTCGGAAACATACCACGCACCATACCATGGAGAGCTAGGATGATCTGAAAATCGACATGGTGCAACCAACCATGACACTGTAGGTAAATTACCACTTTGTACATCTTCTCTGAACTGATGAAAGATATCACCTTTAGGCACTTTCACTATTTTTTTTTCTTCATTATCAGAAACTTCAATTTCAGCTAGCTCATGGTAATAAGGATCATTCTTATTGGTTAGAAAAGCATTCTTATGAATTGCTTGTTCTTGTTTACTCAGTTTTTTAAAATTCTCAGGGTTATATTTAATTACATCAGCTTTATAGCCTTCAAGTTCTTTGACAACCTTATTATAAGCTTCTTCATTGGCAAATTTTGACACCATCAATAAATGCTCAATATCTTTAATTTTCTTTTGAGCAAATTGATAATATGCCGGATGGAATTTCACTTGGTATTGTTTATAAAATTCAAGGTTGTTATCTGTAAAATTGGCCAACCAATCTTCTTCTTCTTCATTAAGTCCGACAGGAAGGCTAATTTCATTTTGATATACTTTCCAAGATATTCCTGCCTCTTCTAGTCTTTCCGGATAGGTTTTCCATGACACATCTTTATAGTTTATTTGATAATTATCTACATGCGCAACAGATTCAGGATCATGTGCTTTTTCACGAACAGTTCCTGACCAGAAATAAGATCTATTTGCACTTGTTCCTGTCAAGGAAGAACAAAAGTGTTGATCACAAACGGTGAAAGCATCTGCAAAAGCATAATAGAATGGAATATCTTTTCTTTGATAATATCCCATGGTTAAAGGAATATGTCTATAATCCGGGTTACCAGCACGCTTTGCCTCTAGCCATGTATCCATTTTACCTTCATTCCTAGCCATAACCATATCTCTCCAACTATGAGGAAGATCGCCCATCCAAGTCGCCTTCGTATTAACTATATCAAGATGAAAAGGTGAATAAATTTCCTGATTTTTATTCTTCTGATACCAAACAGGTAACCCATTAGGCTGTCTCATTGCCCGCGGATCATTAAATCCTCTTACACCTTTTAGCGTTCCAAAACAATGATCAAAAGATCTATTTTCCTGCATTAAGAAAACAATATGTTCAGCATCTAAGTAAGATGTTCCAGGGTTTGCATCGATTGCTAATGCACGCTGTATTGATTCAGGTATGAGATTTATTGCAGCTGTCGCACCGGCAAGCATGGAAGCTTTCTTCAGAAATTCTCTTCTAGTATCCATTTAATATAAGTTTAGGCAGCAAAACCAAAATTTAATTTTCCCACTTCAACAAGTTAGTAAATTCATTACTATTTGATAATATAA
>JBEBRZ010000063.1:0-21390 GCA_040394615.1 Sphingobacterium mizutaii | reverse complement strand
CCAAATGTGGCGCGATACCGGGCTACGCTACACCCCGAAAAGGTATCACCTTTGTCTTGTGTGGCACAAATATACAATCTTTATAAACAATCTTCCAAACATTAAGAAAAACATTAAATTAACATATTGATTATTATGGCAATAAATTAATAATTCATTAACACAAACTTATCCTTTTGACCGTTTATACTAGTAAATAAGATTAAAATGCGATATTTGAAGAAATCCCATTAACGATTAAAATTAGAAAAAGACAAGATATTATGATGAAAGTACTCAGAACTTACTTAGCATTTTCTTTACTCTTAACCGCTTGTGTATCGAATAATAAGGAAGAACAAGGGACAGATAGTACTTCTGTTGAAAATTCAACTGAATATTCACTTACAACCTCGGAAAAACTTGAGGATTATATTCTCGCTCTAGATTCCAGTGATGTTGAAAGTATATCTAAAGCCACTGCTAAATTTAAAGAGATTTCAGATAAAAAAGATACATTGGAGAATGATAAAAGTGTCGCTTTGTTGATGAATCTTATAGATAAGGTATCGATGTATGCTTCCTCAGTGTTCGAAGAGGGTGTGAATTACCGTCCTTTATTGAATATTGAATTTGATGGAGGAACAGCTGCAGTTCCTAAGGATCTCGAAAAAGCATACGAAAAAATTAATCAGAATGGACTTCGTGTCCTGGAAACGGAAGGAATGTTTGATCTAGAAGCTAATCCACTTTATTTACAAGAGAATTATTACCCTTATATCTCCTCTAACTTCGAAATCCTGCTACAGCAATTAGGTCGTGAAAATATAGAAGGATTTTCTCATGATGCCGCTATATCAATTCCGTTCCAAACATTAGTTCAGCGTACAATATGGTGGGAAGACTTTGCCAGAAATACTGAAGGAACTGTTGCAGGGTATAAAGCACAGGAACTTTACAACCGATATTTCACCACATTAACGATCGGGATGGACAATACCCCTACTATTGAAAGTCAACAAATATCACCTTATTTCCAGGAGGCTTATACTTATCTAAAAGAAGTTTCACCCAATTCAGAAACTTACAAGAAATTAGAGCTATACATCAATCTACTCCAAGAGCAGAAAATTGATGAGGCGAAAGCTCTCTTACCAGAGTTAATTGGTAGAAGAGTCAAATAAATTGGAGAAATCGAAATGACAGCTAAGAGAGAAGATATAAAAGATTTAAATGATGTAAAGCTATTAGTAGATAGCTTTTATAATACTGTACAAGTAGACAAGCTTATTGGCCCTATTTTTAACGCTGTAATTCAGAATAGATGGCCGGAACATCTGGAAAAAATGTATAAATTTTGGCATACAATATTGTTTGATTCCCATACCTATCAAGGTAGACCATTTCCTCCTCATGCTCAACTCCCCATTTCTAAAGAGCATTTCGATCGTTGGCTGTTACTCTTTGAAGAAAATCTAGATCACCAATTTGAGGGACCTATTGCAGAAGAAGCGAGATATAGAGCCAATAAAATGGCTGAGCTATTTCAGATTAAGCTAAAACATATACAACAGGATCCTTTTCATCCTTTATTATAAAATTTCCTTATTAAGCTGTAATTTTAAATATGCCAAAGTCTTTACCAAGGCCTCCGAAAACTGTAGATCTTCATGCAGAAGCTTTTATAAGAAATCTTGATGATTATGAATTAGACGAATTATTAGTTCAATCTATAGATTATTTAAGAGAACAATTGGATGCAGCAATATATTGGTCATATCCTGAAATTAAATTTATTCATGGCAAAGGAAAAGGTATTCTCAGAAATGCTGTTTATGAAGAACTGAAAGCCTATAAAGAATCAGGGGCTATTAGTCATTATCATACATCTTATTCTAATGAAGACATCGTAGTGGTCGTAATTGGTTTATAAAACCTTAACACGATACACTTCAAAAGGATATTGTACTAGCTCTTTTCCATTATTCCATTGAGGCAATAACTGCATCTGAGCACATGAAAAATATAAGTAGCCATCAGAGCCAATTCCTAAGGAATCCGGCCATAATAATCGAGGATCCTGAACGATAATTTCTAATTTCCCCTCGGGAGTCAATCGCTTCACAGAATAATCTATAGAAGTTGTTAAATAAATATTATTTTCTTTATCAGCGACTAAACCATGTGTAATTCCAACTTCTCCCATATCTTCAACCTTACTGAGTAATTCCTCTTCACTCAGCGTCGTATCTGCTAAGAATTTGGTTTCAACCCTAAATAAATGTAACTCATTAATTGGTTTAAAATACAACCATTTATTATCCTTTGTTAAGGCTATACCATTAACATTGGATTTGAAGGGATTTCCATCCTTATCCCTCATTTCATGATTATTATATGCTAATACAATATCCGATTTGGCTAACGTAAATCTATTATTACTTAATACTTTTCGGGTATTTCCTGTTTCGAGATCCAGAATAATAATGGCTGCCTGACCGGGATCTGACAGATATGCCAAACCTTTGTCTGTATCAACTCGAACATCATTTAACCCTGATTTATCTTTATCTAAATCCTCAAATTTATAAACGCGTTTAACAGTATTGTCTTTCAAATCTATTTGCAAGAGTTTAAACTGTCCTTCTTGTTTTTTCTGATTAGCATCGGACGCAAATATAGATCCTGAAGGTGCTGGTTTAGAATCCAAAACCCATAACTGATCTTTAGTATCCACATAAATATCCTGAACATTCACAAAATTATGACCCTTACCTCCATCAACTGCGTTCCATTCTTTATTAGGAAATGGATGTCTTTCACCATTAATAATTTCCGTTAAGCCATAGGTATAAGGTACACGCCTCGGAAAAGAAACAAAAATCCGATTATCTGATGAAATTGAAACACCTATAGGTTGTGATTTATCAAAAGAGGCAACTGTTTCTAATTTTGAATCTTTAGTTTGGGATATAGCATTCATAGTCAAGGATAAGCAGATTAATAAAATAGGGATAGATGTTTTCATAAATAGATTTTTTTCGAATTCATGATAAAGTTACTATTACTTAAATAACAAAAGAGCCCAAATACTGTTTGGACTCTTTTGCACAACCTTGATCTAACAAAGTTTTAAGACTTATAATAATTACGAAATATTACTTTGCTGGAGTGATTGTAATTTTTCTAAACTCAATAGGTCCATGGTCACCTTGAATATAAAGTGGTCCGGGTTCTCCTTCATTACTATCTAAAGCACCACCGGTAATACCAGGAATTTCTTGTTTATTAATAACTGTCTGACCATTTATAGAAATAGTGACTAATCTACCAACCAGTGTAATTTCCATATTTTGCCATTCGTTTGGTCCTTTAGTTACCAATGCATTAGGAGATAAGAAGCCATAAATAGCACCGAAATATAATGTTCCAGGGTGTCTATCTTTTGGTGAATCTTCTATTTGTACCTCATAACGACCCCTTAAGTAAATTCCGGAGTTACTCCCTTCTGGATATTTGAATTCAATATTTAATTTAAAATCTTCAAAAGATTGTTCTGTGATGAGGTTTGCGCCGGCAGCTTCATTTGTAAGAACACCATCTTTAACAACCCATTTATTATTTTCATTAGATGGTTTCCAACCCGTCAAATCTTTACCATTGAAGAGTTCCACCGCAGTACCCCAAGTAGGTTCAGCTGTACGATTTAAGTAAGGAGCTTTAACACCTGTAAAAGTATACTTCTCACCATTATTACTTGTAATTGTTCCTTTTATCTCAGATCCTGCCAATTCGCCTTCTATAACGAAATCTCCTTCTCCACCTTCCCATTGTGGTGGAATTGCAAATGTAAATTTGCCATCTTGTAATTTAATATGAGAAATAGGTCTGCTACTTCCACTATCCCCTACCCAAGCTCCGACTAATGTAGTAAAACCGGATAATTTAATTTCAATCCAGGAAGGTACTTGTTTACCATTCTTGTCTACATTTAAATCCCAACGCCCTAATAAGTCTTTAGAATCCTCGGGAATTGTCTGAGAAGCCGGATTGTGTTCAACCTCTTCTTTGTTTTCTTGATTGTCTGCTTTTTCTTGTGTTCCATTCTGACAAGAAGTTAAACCTAAGCCAAGAATGCTGGTAAAGGCCAAGCCGTAAGCAAATTGTTTGATCATCTTAATAGTATTTGATTGATAATTATTAGACTTTATAATATTGTTCAAAACCTTTTCTAGGTGGGGGACCAATTAATAAAGCATTTGCAAAGTTATCATTTGTAATTTCTTTTTTAACGGAATCGAACTTGAATTTTCCATTTAATCGTTGAGCAATTACGCCTAAGCAGAATACTTGACTAAGCGGACCAGCGATTTCAAATGAAGAGCGGGTCTTTTCTTCACCCTTGCATGCTTTTAAGAAGTTCGCAAAGTGATTAGATGGAGACTCAGGAACCTCCGGTAATTTATTTGCTAAATCTTTTGCCTTGCTTTCAGGAATTATGGAGAGTGTACTTCCATGAGAGCCTCCTTTGAAAGTTAATTCTTTTCCGTATATAATTTTACCTGGATTTAGCTTAGCCGGTTCAAGATTTCCTGTGCTCGGAGGCGGGATATTCGGATCAAGACCTGAAACTCCATAACCTTCCGGAATCGGAGGAAGATTGTTAATGCCATCATACCACATAATATCTAATGCCGGCATTCCTTTACGCTTAGGAAAACTAAACTTCAAGGTAGATGACATGGGAAAGAAAAATGAATTATGACCTTCTAACATTTCTGCACCAACTTCATTAGGCAAGCCAAGGTTTAAAAATTCATGTGAGGTATCCAAAATATGAGCTCCCCAATCGCCCAAAGCCCCCATTCCAAAATCAAACCAGCAACGCCATTGCCCGTTAATAAAATCCTTATTATAATTATGACCTATCGTTTGCATTTGCCATAAATCCCAATCTAAAGTGCTTGGAATAGTTTCCGCTGGAGGAAAATTCTTGATGTTTACATCCCATCCATGCCATCTTCTAGGCATGTTCATGTGTCCTACAATTTGGGTCACATCCTTAATAATTCCGGCTTCTTGCCAGGCCTTAAATTGGAAATAATTAGCTTCTGAGTGCCCTTGGTTTCCCATTTGCGTTGCAAGCTTCGGATTCTTTCTCGCCTTTTCCATCATTAATTCTATTTCCAGAAAGGTACGAGCCATAGGTTTTTCTACGTAGACATGTTTACCTAAATCCAATGCCATCATTGTTACTGGAAAATGTGAAAAATCAGGAACACCTACAGAAACCGCATCGATCTCATTACCCATTTTATCAAACATTTGACGGAAATCCTGAAATCTAGGAACATCAGGGAATTGTTTTAAAATCCCTTGGGTATGCTTAGCCCCCATATCCACATCGCATAAAGCTACAATATTACAAAGACCTGTTTTATATAATTCCCCTAGGATTTCGGCGGCTCTGTTTCCAATACCAACTGCGGCAAGATTCACACGTTCATTGGGCTTTGCCATTAAAATATTTCCTAATGGACTACTGGCTAAGGTTACTGCACCTCCAGCTATAATGGATTTTTTTAAAAAGCTTCTACGTGAAAAATGATGATTCATCATAAATGATTTAGGTTTACGAATGTAACATGATTATTAACTTTAAAATTAAAAAAAAATCCTAATTTAAGTCACCTATTAGGTATTAATCCATAAACCTGTTACATAAATACAGATAAAATGAAAAGAAACCCCTTAAAAACCATTTTTGCAAATACAAGTACACTCCTATTGTTAAGTTCACTAACCTTTTCTTGTCAACAACAAAATAAAAGCGCTGAGGGTTGGACCGACTTATTCAATGGTCAGGACCTTAGCGGCTGGAAACAACTTACGGGTAATGCCGATTATCAAATTGAAGACAATGCTATTGTGGGAATCATGAAGAAGGGTTCTCCAAACTCATTCTTAGTATCTGAAGAAGAATATGGTGATTTTATTCTGGAATTAGATGTCAAATTAGAAGGGAACACAACTAATTCAGGCATTCAAACCAGAAGTCATTTTGATTCTACAGCTAATGAGGGAAAAGGAAAAGTCTATGGAAGACAAATTGACATTGACCCTACAGAAAGAGCTTGGACAGGGGGTATTTATGACGAAGGAAGAAGAGAGTGGCTATATCCTTTGGATTTAAATCCGGAAGCTAAAAATGCATATAAAAGGAATGAGTTTAATCATTTTCGCATTGAGGCCATTGGTAATGAAATGAAAACCTGGGTAAATGGAATACCCACCTCCTTTGTAATCGATAGTTTAGATGATTCAGGATTTATTGCCCTTCAGGTTCATGCTATTCCGGATTCTTTGGATGGGAAGAAAGTGTTTTTCAAGAATATCAGGATACAAACGCAGAATTTAAAACCACAGAATTTTCCTCAAGAAATTTACATTGTAAACACAAAATCTAATGACTTATCAGGTGCCGAAAAAGCATCTGGGTATTCCTTATTATTTAATGGTACAGATAGCGAGGGATGGCGTAGTGCAAGAGGAGATAAATTTCCGGAAAAAGGATGGAAAATAGAGAATGGAATAATTGAAGTTCAAAAATCTGATGGTGGTGAATCTACTAACGGAGGTGATATTGTAACAGAAAAACAATTCAAGGCTTTTGATCTCTCATTTGATTTTAAATTAACTCCTGGGGCTAATTCGGGCGTAAAATATTTTGTCACGCTGAATGAAGAAACCAATGGTTCGGCAATTGGCCCCGAATACCAAATATTGGATGATGATTTACATCCGGACGCTAAATTAGGAAAAGATGGAAATAGAACGTTGGCATCTTTATATGATTTAATTACTTCTGATCGTAATCCCAGACCTCGCAAACCAATTGGTGAATGGAATCGAGGAAGAATTGTTGTTACCCCTGACAATCATGTCACATACTATTTAAATGGATTCAAGATGTTAGATTTTGTAAGAGGTTCAGATGATTTTCGAAAATTAGTTGCAGGAAGTAAATACAAAGACTGGGATAAGTTCGGGGAGGCAGAACAAGGACATATTCTTTTACAAGATCACGGAGATGACGTGGCATTCCGAAGTATTAAAATTAAAGAGTTATAATATAAAAGAAAGCCCTGATTTCATTTCAGGGCTTTCTTTTATAATTGTGATTTGAATTTTTCAATCTTCATTTTGAAACTTTCCAATTCAGATGATTGTAAGTTTATAAAACTATTATCCTCTAATCGACCTACGACTTCATTCATTTCCTCAATTGATTCATATACCATCAAACGGAAAGGATTATCATAGTCCTTACTTCTTGAGTTATAAATTTCATCACAAATCCACTTCTTAACTTCTAAGGCTTCATCGAATAATGCTTTCCAAAATGCTGAATCCCAATTTTCCGGATTAGTATTCGTAATCTCCATTAATGAAGCCAAACTATGACCTAACTTGTCAAAAATATAATCACTACTTAATTGATGATATTGACTATGTAATTCGTCCCAGGAATTAATTTTTCTATCTTTTAAATCTTTCAAAAGAAGATCTAGTTTATGCACTGGAATCAACTGACTTCCCACATTTTCAAATGCTTCTCGTTTTAAACCAGTATTTACTAATTCTTGGATACGTAATTGAAAATCGTTTGAATCAAGATGTTCTAATACCTGGCAAACGGCATAGTATCTGATTAACTTTTTAAACAACTTATAAGATTCTCTAGGTTTTAAGAGAATCACTTTTCTCTTTGAATACTCAGCATTATCTAAATATATTTCTTCGGTAGCTTTCTCAGAACTTTCTAACCATTCTTCTGCAACACGCTCTCCTAACGTTTTGCTGACCGCCAATTTCGTTTCTTCCAATGCGGTAAAAATCTCATTGATGGTATCCGGGGCAAGTATATCATATTCAAAATATTGATTCTTAAATAATCTTTTATCCCGACTTAAAAACTTATTTGTATTACGCATTAATGCGTACATATTATACATAAACCAGTAACCAGGAACGATGACCAGACGATCATGTGTGATATCATTACTTACCAAAGAGAATGGAAATTTGACATCTAACTCATGTAGGAAGTCACCCTTCACGATTAAGGTATAAGAAGCAAATCTGGAGTTATGTTTTAAACTTACACATAGGCCGGGCCAGAACCCTCGTCCTGCTATAATTTCTCCATCAGCACCTCTTGAATTATGGTTTGAACCCACCGTTGCGCCTGCAGCCATATTGCTTTGTCCTTTAATTAATGCTGCGCACAAAAATGAATTATTATGATGTTGCTCGTGAGCGGGAAAAATAAGTGAATTTAGAACCTCACAACATGATATAGTAGAATTATCCCCTAAAAAAGAATTAATTAATCTGGCACCGTATTTCAACTGGGAATAAGAAGATAAGATGAAACGAACGGCTTTAACACCATAAAACACACGACAACCATAACCTATGATTCCATTTACCAACTCACAGCCTTCTCCTATTTGAGTATAAGCTTCTGCTGTAGAATTAACCGTGAGGTTTTTAAGTTTACTTATTCCTTTTATATAGGCATCCGAACCAATTTTCACATTTTTGAAAGTATGTGAGTTTTTAATAACAGTTCGATCACCAATTTCACTATAATAACCTCGAATATTTGAAAATCGTTCGTGAGTTATATCCCAAAAACGTTCTTGAAGCTCTTTATCTTGGCGATTCCTTGTCCATAAATAAACATCAGCAGCCTGCATACCATCGAATGGCAATACTGATCTACCTCCATTTTCATTACATAGTTCTAAATAAATTCGACTATGATCTTGATCCCCTTCTTTCAAAATACCATTTCCAAACTTTGCATTGGAACTGGTTTCCATTTCATTAACATTTAGAAGAATAACATCATTACCTACAATAAAATGTGCAATATATCGAACCTGATGCAGAGCGACACAATCTCCCAGATCACAAGAAATAATTTGTGAATTATAAATTCCTACTGGTAGCCGAATATCTCTATATTCCAGATAAACTTCCTCCATGTCTCCTATCCTAACTAAACCAAAGAATTTAGAGCGCTTAATTTGTTGGGGAAGAAATTTATCAGTTACCAAGACATCGTTCCAGTCTGTAGATTCATTGTGGTTTAATTCTAAAACCCGAATCTCCTCGTCGGTTAAATTTCTATAGTTCTTATTGGATTTATTTTGTTCGAATCGAAGATAATATTCATCTTTTCCTTCAGGTAGATAATCGGCAGGTATGAAATCATACCCAATCCGATTTAAAGGTCTCTTATTTATATATCCCATTTTCTGTTATTCCACGGTTACTGATTTTGCTAAGTTTCTTGGTTTATCAACATCTAAACCACGATATACCCCAATATAGTACGATAGTAATTGTAGAGGAACCACCGTCAGTAAAGGAGCTATAACTTCATCAGCTTCGGGAACAACCATGTAATCATCAGAAATAGAAGGTGTAACTTCATCTCCTTCGGTCATAACGGAAATGACTTTTCCTTTTCTAGCTTTTATTTCTTGGATATTGCTAACAATCTTTTCATGGTAGGCATCTTTACTTGCAATAAAAACAACAGGTAACTCCTCATCCACCAAAGCAATCGGGCCGTGTTTCATTTCTGCAGCTGGATAACCTTCGGCGTGGATGTAAGAGATTTCTTTTAATTTTAATGCTCCTTCCAATGCGGTCGGAAAATTATACCCACGGCCTAAGTAAAGAACATCTCTTGCATCTTTATATTTGTAAGCAATGGCTTTTATATTATCGACTTCATTGTCTAATACCCATTGTACTTTCTCCGGAATAGCATTTAACTCTATACACAGTTCATCAAAACGCTCATCAGAAATAGTTCCTTTCGCTTTAGCCAGTTTTAATGCAAATAACATTAAGACTGCTAATTGAGCAGTATATGCTTTCGTACTTGCCACCCCAATTTCAGGTCCGGCATGTGTATAACATCCTGCGTGAGATATTCTTGCGATTGAAGATCCAACTACGTTAACAACTCCAAAAATGGTGGCTCCTTGTTCTTTCGCTCTTTCTAGTGCCACTAAGGTATCTGCGGTTTCCCCACTTTGGGAAATAGCTATAATTACATCATCCGAAGAAATAATTGGATTTCGGTACCTAAATTCAGAAGCGTATTCTACTTCAACATTAACC
The DNA here is from genome assembly GCA_040394615.1 of Sphingobacterium mizutaii. GTDB lineage: Bacteria > Bacteroidota > Bacteroidia > Sphingobacteriales > Sphingobacteriaceae > Sphingobacterium > Sphingobacterium mizutaii_A. The sequence goes on along the minus strand of JBEBRZ010000063.1, from coordinate 11,208 downwards.
CTGCATAATTCCTCAATCACATATTCTGCAACTAAACCTGCGTGCCAGCTAGTACCACACGCAACAATAATAATCCTTTTTGCATTGGCAAGTTTATCTTGTATTGCATCTACTCCGCTCAAAATAATACGATGCTCATTTAATACTAAACGTCCTCTTAATGAATCTGCAATAGTGGTAGGCTGTTCGAATATCTCTTTCAGCATAAAATGGTCATAACCACCTTTCTCAATTGCTGCTAATTCTAAATCAAGCTTTTGCACAAATGGGGTAATGATCTCATTACCCAAGTTTTTAAGAATCAACTCATCTGGTTTTACGATAGCTAATTCATAATCGTTGATATAAACTACTTCTTTCGTATATGCCAACATAGGAGATGCGTCTGAACCTAGGAAATGCTCATTTTTACCAATACCAATAACTAGTGGACTGCCCTTACGAGCTGCTATAATTGTATCGGGCTGATCTGCATCAATTAATAATATCACGTACGCACCTGTCACGCGCTTAAGGGCAATGCGAATCGCTTCTTCCAAACCACAATTATTGTTGGCTTTAATATCTTCAATAAAGTTTAATAAAACTTCTGAATCTGTATCCGATTGAAAAGTATAACCTGATTTTATTAATTCATTTTTTAATTGTGCGTAATTTTCAATTATTCCATTATGAATCATGGCAAGCTTTCCTGATTTGGAAAGATGGGGGTGAGCATTTCGGTCAGATGGTTCGCCATGTGTAGCCCATCTTGTGTGTCCTATTCCCGTTGTTCCTGTGATAGATTGATCTCCAACAGTTTCCTCAAGTGCGGCGACTTTACCCGCTTTTTTATACATCTTAAGTTGGTTTCCTTGCTGAAGTGCAACTCCTGCACTATCGTAACCTCTATATTCTAATTTTTTCAGGCCATCAATAACAATATGATAAGCTTGACGCGTTCCGGTATAACCGACAATTCCACACATACTTGTTCTCGTTAAATTTAAGTTTTTAAAAATTTTTTAAATATATACATTTTTACAATGCAATCGATTGCGGAACACAAAAAACAAAAACCGAACCAAATTGGTCCGGTTTATTTTTTATTTATCTAGTTCAAACTTATATCCTACCCCCTTAACAGTAGTGACATAAGTGTCTCCTATTTTTTCTCGAAGTTTTCGGATATGAACGTCAATCGTTCTATTTGTAACAACCACAGAATCTTCCCAAATAGCTTTTAAAATTTGCTCTCTTGTGAAAACTTTGTTTGGTTTTGAGGCTAACAAATAAAGTAATTCAAATTCTTTTTTAGCGAGAACAAATTTTTCACCTCCTCTAAATACCAAAAAAGAATCTCTGTCGATAATTAAATCTGAAATTTCTAATTTATCAGTTACCTGGTCATCTATTACCTCTGAAGTATTTCTTCTTAATATTGCATTAATACGACTCATTAATGCTCTAGGTTTGATAGGTTTCGCTATATAATCGTCTGCACCCACATGGAAACCAGCGATTTCAGAATATTCTTCACTCCTCGCGGTCAAGAATATCATAAAGACCTGTTTAAATTCTGGCATCGAGCGCATTAATCGACAAGCCTCAATACCATCCATTTCAGGCATCATAACGTCTAGGATAATCAGATCAGGAAATACCTCCTTTGCAACTTTTATAGCCTCTTTTCCATTTGAAGCTGTATATACTTGGTACCCCTCTTTAGTGAGATTGTAAGAAATAAGTTCCACAATATCAGACTCATCATCTACTACAAGAATCTTTTGATTATTGGCCATATACCGTATTTTTTTTGCTAAGGTATGTACTTATCTATAAAATAAAGTTACCTAAATGTTATGAAATTGTTAAGCCTTAAAATAGAGTTAACAATACATTATTAATTTTTTAAGGTTTTAGTTAAGAAATCTTCTAACTGTTTTCCTCTCAAATTTTTCGCAATAATTACTCCTTGCTCGTCTAATAGATAAGAAGCAGGAATACCTTTAATAGAATAGTCAATAATCAATGGTGAACTCCATGCCTGCAAATCAGAGATATTTGTCCATGTCAACTTATCATCACTTATAGCTCTCATCCATGAACCGGGATTATTATCCAACGAAACTCCTAAGACGGTAAAGTTTTTATCTTTAAATATATTATATAACCTTACAATATTTGGGTTTTCTTCCCTACAGGGCATACACCAAGAAGCCCAAAAATCTACCAACACATATTTCCCTTTAAAATCTGAGAGCTTTATCATTTTATTATCCGGTGTATAAGCCTGGATTTCCGGGCCCGGTTGTCCGATAGCTAATTTTCGCAATTTATCCACTTCCACCTTAAACTCAGTTACATATCTGTTATTTTGAAAATCATTTTTGATTTTATCAACATAAGCGATTAATTCAGTTTCACCCATTTCAGGATCTAAAGTGCTCATTACGTAAAATCCAGCTAAATCATTGTTCTTCTCGGCAAATGCTACAGCCTGATTGATGTAGTTTTTAAAGAAAGGTTCAAACTGCATAAGCATTTGAGAACGTAGATTTTGTATTCCATTAGCGTCCAAATTTGAACTTTCCTTTGTAAATACTTGCTGTAGTGAGTCCCTTACAAAATCGATTCTTGCTTTTTGAGGTGCAAACTCCTTTAGTTTTTGCGAAAGTTGAGAACCCTTGACTTCATATTGCTCAGGATGTTGTAAATCAACATTAAAAGTTAATTCTTGTCCGGGCTCTAAAATAACAGGATATCTATTCTTTCCAACTACAATGGTTAACAGACGCTCCTGCGTTGCAGATCTTTCAAATTTAAAACGATTACCATCAGCAATAAAAGTAGAATCTAACTTATTATCGCCCTCATAAAAACTTACTACTTTAATGTTTCCTGGATTTTCAATTACTCCTCCAACCTGAATAGTATCCGAATTAGAACATGCAATCATTCCAGAAGATAGAATTCCCAATAATCCAAATTGTATTGCAATTTTTTTCATCACTTTATTTTATATATTCTCTTGATTTTGTAATCGCGCTTTCCAATCCTGAAGCATCTTTTCCACCCGCTGTTGCAAAGAAAGGTTGTCCTCCACCTCCACCCTGGATTTCTTTTGCCAATTCTCTAACGATATTTCCAGCATGGAAACCTCGTTCTTTGGCTAATTCATCTGATATCATCACTGTGATACTTGGTTTTCCATCTACAACAGCTCCTAATACTAAAAACAAATTATTAATTGCCCCTTTCAGAGTATAGGCTAATGTCTTAACCGCATCTACACTTGGCAAATCAACGATCGTCGCTACATAATTAATATCACCAATCTTCTCTAATTTTTGTTCCAAGTCCTTTTTCAATCCTAAAGACTTTTCTTTGATATAATTTTCAATTTCTTTCTTCAGTGCACTGTTCTCATCAATTATCTTTGATAAAGCAGATACAAAGTCCTTCGGATTATTCAATAAACCATTTAAGTTATCTAACAGTTCGAAGTGTTCTCGAATAACTTGTTCAGCGCGTGAACCTGTAATAGCCTCAATACGTCTGACTCCTGCTGCCACTGCAGATTCAGATAATATTTTGAAGAATCCAATTTCACCTGTAGCTTTAACATGAGTACCACCACATAATTCTTTCGAATAATTATCATCGAAGGTTATTACACGGACATGATCTCCATATTTCTCCCCAAATAATGCGGTTACACCTGATTCAATAGCTTTTTGATAAGGAACATTCCGTTCTTCTTTTAAGATTATATTTTCACGAATTTTTGCATTTACAATATCTTCAATTTCTTTAATCTCCTCATAGGTTAATTTTGAGAAGTGAGAAAAATCAAAACGCAAAACATCAGGAGATACTAAAGATCCTTTTTGATTTACATGGTCACCCAATACCTTTTTCAATGCTGCATGCAGTAAATGGGTAGCAGAGTGATTTGCTTCTGTATCTTTTCTTTTCTTAATATCAACAACTGCTTCAAAATCTCCTGTTAGAACAGATGGTAATTGGTTTACAAAATGTATAAACAAACCATTTTCCTTTTTCGTATCCAGAACACTCAATTTTTCGTTAGTTTCCAGAGAACGAATATAACCTCTGTCCCCCACCTGGCCTCCTCCTTCAGCATAAAAAGGTGTTTCAGATAATACTAATTGATATTGATCTTTTCCTTTACTTGAAACTTTTCTATATTTTAAGATTTCAGTCCCGGTTTTTAATAAGTCATAACCTACAAATGAACTTTCTGCATTCTGATTTACAGTAACCCAATCACCGGTATCAACTGCGGTTGCCGCTCTTGAACGTTCTTTTTGGGCAAGCAAGGCCTGTTGAAAGCCATTCATATCAACAGTCATCCCCTTTTCTCTAGCTAATAATTCAGTTAGATCAATTGGAAAACCAAAGGTGTCAAACAATTCAAAAGCAAACTCTCCATCAATGGTATTATTTGAAGAAGTGTAACTTTCAAAACGCTGAATACCTTGTGTTAGAGTTCTTAGGAAAGAGACTTCTTCTTCTAAAACCACCTTTTCAACGAAATCTTGTTGCTGGTAAAGTTCGTCAAATACACCTTTAAACTGTTCCGCCAATACAGGTACTAATTCATGTATAAATGGATTTTTAAAATGAAGGAAGGTATAAGCATAGCGCACAGCTCTACGCAAAATTCGACGTATTACATATCCTGCTTTATTATTCGATGGCAATTGTCCATCGGCAATTGCAAAGCTAACTGCCCGAATATGATCTGCTAATACACGCATAGCGATATCCGTTTTTTCATCAGCCCCATACGCAATACCTGATTTCTCGGCAATAAACTGAATAAGAGGTTGAAACACGTCCGTGTCATAGTTGGATGATTTGCCCTGAATAGCCCGAACTAAACGTTCGAACCCCATCCCTGTGTCTACATGCTTTGCAGGAAGGGAAATCAAACTTCCATCTTTAAGTCTATTAAACTGCATAAACACGAGATTCCAGATTTCAATGACTTGCGGATCGTCCATATTAACTAAATCCTGTCCTTGTATCTTTTCTCGCTCTTCATCAGGACGCATATCATAATGAATTTCAGAACATGGACCACATGGACCTGTATCACCCATTTCCCAGAAATTATCTTTCTTGTTTCCTTGTAAAATTCGGTCCTCGGGAATTAAGGCTTTCCAAAGATCAAAAGCTTCCATATCCTGTTGAAGTCCCTCTGTAGCATCTCCTTCAAATATGGTTACATATAAACGATCCTTATCTAATTTTAAGACTTCAGTTAATAACTCCCATGCCCATTCAATAGCATCTTTCTTAAAATAATCGCCAAAAGACCAATTTCCCAACATCTCAAATAAAGTATGGTGATAAGTATCTATCCCCACCTCCTCTAAATCATTATGTTTTCCGGAAACCCGCAGACATCTTTGGGTGTCGGCTACTCTTGAATATTTTGCTACAGCTTCCCCTAAAAACAGCTCCTTAAACTGGTTCATCCCTGCATTCGTAAACATTAATGTGGGATCGTTTTTAACTACCACAGGTGCTGACGGGACGATTTGATGTCCTTTACTTTTAAAAAAATCTAAAAAGGCTTGACGTATAGCTCTACTAGTCATTTATTTCGTGTATAATTTTAGCTGCAAACTTACTTAAATTTGATGAGTATAAACGGCATTCAAGCCAATTTTTATTAATATGAAGCATATTTTTACTAAATTTATATCTGTAAAAACATACAGCAAAAACAATTCATGAAGATGACAATTATTGTCCCTACTGATTTCTCCACTAACGCAACATTTTCAGCAGATTATGCCTGTCAGATTGCTCAAGATAAAGGACACAATATCCATTTATTACATTGTTATACCTCTAGTTCAGTGGGGGAAAATAATACTGATGAAGAGAATAATAAAGGTTTATTAGCAGATCAAAAAATCCAAGAGTTAAAAACGCAACTGCTAAAAAAATACCCCGCCTTATATTTTAGCATTGAATGTTCCAGAAGTTTAGTGATTGACAAATTAACTGAGCTATCGCAAACCGGAAATTATGGACTTATAGTAATGGGCGCTTCTGGAGAGGCGCAATCAAAACCTATCTATTGGGGGAGTACGACTGTCGCCATTTCTTCAAAATCTGAAATTCCAGTTGTAGTTGTACCGAATCAAGCCTTCGTCTTTAATATTGATCAAGCTGCATTGCTCACAAATTTCAAGGCGGAAGAGTTAGACACATTAAAGGAATTTCAAGAATTGGTGGGAACACCTACTAACTTAACCTTGATCCATGTATTTAAAGATAGTCAGAAACAGGAGAATGTCTTAAACGACTTAAACTCCTGGGCCTATAACATTCGTGAAATGGGATCCATTAAGGAAGTTACAAGTATTACTGAACCTATCAAAAATGATGATTTAGAGTTAGATACTGTAGCAGAAGTGGTCAGCAAGATAATATCAGATGTAAATCCCCAAATAATACTTATTACACCAAGCAGAAAAACTTTCTTCGAAAGGCTTTTCAGAAGATCTGTATCTAAAGCCATTGCATTAGAACTCAGTAAACCTGCATTCTTCGATAAAATATAAAATACTAAACTATACAGCATGAGCAAACTACTTATACCGATCGACTTTTCTGAATACTCTAATAACGCAACACACTATGCTTGTCAAATTGCGAAAGAAAGCGGTCAAGAAATTGACTTGATCCATGTCTTTTCTTCACATTCCAACTCACTTGCAAATGTAACTGGTGAATCTCCCCTGCACGACCCAAGAGTACCTGAAGCAGAAGAAAGCATGAATAATACTATTACAAAGTTCCAAGATGAATTTCCAGGAATAAAGCTCAACAGTATTTTTAGAAATGGTAACCTATATGATGAAATAAAAGCGGTCACTTCTGCAACTGATTATGACGCAGTTGTTATGGGGACTCATGGTGCATCAGGACTGGAATCAGTCTTTATAGGTAGCAATACTTATGATACGATTTTAAATACCAAGACGCCAGTATTAGCAATCCCCGCCTCTAGCACGAATTATAAAAAAGACCATATTGCACTTTTATGCAATTTCAAAGAAGCTGAATTATCCGCTTTACAACAAGCTATTCCATTATTCAAAAATGATTTTAGATTAATATTAATTCATGTCAATACGAATGAAAAATCTGTTGCAGAGGTTGATTTGAATTTTAAAGATTGGATCAATAGAATAGAATCTGAATTAGGTATTTCTGATATTTCCTATATTATCAAACCTCAAACCTTGTTCATGCGTCAAAAAGAATCTGTAGCCCAAGCTATAAACTCTGTATTAATAGACGAACAAGTAGATATATTGATTTTGACTAAAAGTAAAAAAAGTGTTTTTCGTAAATTAACAGAATCTAATGTAATTAAAAAAATGGCATTTAACATTAAAATACCCACATTTTTCGCAAGAGTTCTTATAGGATAATATCTACAAAATAGAGATATTTTCAAGCGTGTTAGCAAAACCGGTTGTTTTGGCAACAAATTTGCCTAGCATGGATCAAAAGACGAACAATATGAAAACACATTACGTAAAAAAAGTTAGTATTTTAGCTGCTGCTATTTTAATTTCCTCAGCTACTTTTGCTCAAACCAATACAGCTACTGTAGAGGGAACGACTATTTTAGGTCCTTCTACTGAATATAGGACTTGGTCAATCGGAGTTAATGCGGGTGTATTAAACCAATCCAACATTTTCGGATTTAATAGAGATGGATTTGATAAATTAAACCATAATGTGGGTTATAGTGCTTATGTGAAGAAGCAAATTTCTCCTTCATTCGGAATTAAAGCTCAATATATGGGCGGAAAAGTTGGAGGTGTAAATGAAGATGAAGGTCTTGAGTTTGAAACAAAAACTCCTTGGTCAGCTGCTTTATCAGGAGAATTCACTTTAGCAAATACAAATTGGAGATTCTTTAATAGCATTATCAAACCTTATTTCGCATTTGGAGTTGGAGCCCTAAACTTCGAAACCAGTGCAATTGAAGGTGAAACGACAACTACTGCTGAATCCTCAACAAAATTATTTGTACCAGTGGACGCAGGTTTCAAATTTGCTGTTGCTAAAGGTATAAACATTGATTTAGGATATCAATTAAACTGGGCTAACCAGAATTTTGATGGCTTAAGAGGTGGACAATACAAAAATGATTTATTCTCGTATGCTCACGCTGGTTTAGAAATCGCATTAGGTGACGGCAATAAGCCTTACCTAGGAAATTCAAACCCTGTAGCGACAATGGCTGCTAAATACGACGAATTAAAAGCAGAACGCGATGCATTAGTTGCTGCAAATGAGCAATTACAGTCCAACATCAATGACATTAACGACGGGTTGAAAGATGATGATGGTGACGGCGTAGCTAACAAGTTTGATAAATGTCCTGACACGCCAGCTGGAACGAAAGTAGATGGTTCTGGTTGTCCTCTTCCAGAGATGAAACACGAAACGAAAGTTGTTGAGAAGATTGTAGTTACTGAAGAAGACAGAAAAGTTGTAGACGAAGCTATTAAAAATTTAGAATTCGACTTAAGTAAAGCAACTATCCGCCCTACTTCTTACGAATCTTTAAATAAAGTTGCAGCTTTACTAATCGAGAAAAACTTTAGCTTAAAACTAGCTGGTCACACTGATAACACTGGTTCATTAAATTTAAACTTACGTTTATCTAAAGAACGTGCAGAAGCGGTTAAAGCTTATTTAGTTTCTAAAGGTGCTAATGCTTCTCGCATTGAAGCTACTGGATACGGTCCTAACCAACCTATAGCTACTAACAGTACGCCTGAAGGACGCCAATTAAACAGACGTGTTGAATTTACCTTATACTAAGATAAATCCAAAAAACTTTTAATAGAAGGGTCAGTCTTAATCGGACTGACCCTTTATTTATTTTAATCTTCTTCCACAAAAAGAACCAGGTTTTTGCTCAGCCTTATTTACTCATCACCCCAATAGAGCATCATTCATTCTACAGAATATCATATTAGCTATAGACGTTTTTGTGTGTATTTCTCAAAACATGAATAATTCTATATGAGTTATTTTTATAAAAAAGCAATTGCATTTATACAAAACAAGGGGTAAACCCTATTAGAATCTACCCCTTGCATTTTTCTTTTATGTTAATTACTCATTTGATGCCGAAGCTTCAGCTTCTCTCTCTTTTCTCAATTTAGATTTTTTATGTCCGTAAAGAAAATAAAATGCCACACCAATTGCCATCCAAATTCCTAGACGCTCCCAACTTTCGATCGGAAGTCCTGCCATCATAAGCACACAAACTAAAATACCTAGTATAGGAATTAAAGGAACCATTGGAGTTTTAAATGGTCTTTCAATAGTAGGATTCGTTTTCCTTAATACGAGCACCCCTATACATACCAGTGTAAATGCGAATAAGGTACCGATACTTACCATATGACCCAAATCCGAAACAGGAACAAATCCGGCGAAAAGACTTACAAAAACCATAAAAATCAGATTAGTTTTCCATGGGGTCTGACGCTTAGAAAGATCAGAAAATAATTTTGGTAATAAACCATCTTTACTCATTGAATAAAATACTCGGCTTTGACCTAATAGCATCACAAGTATTACTGATGTATAACCTGCAATAATGGTAACAATCATTGCTGTATTTAAGAAATGATAACCCGTTCTTTCAAAAGCAGTAGAAACTGGTTTAGCATCACCACTAAATACAGTATACGGAGCTAATCCTGTCATTACATAAGAAAACAAAACATATAATATCGTACAGACTATTAATGAACCAATAATTCCTATTGGCATACCTTTTTTAGGATTTTTAGCTTCTTGGGCAGCAGTACTTACTGCATCAAAACCGATAAAAGCAAAGAAAACCACGCCAGCTGCTTGAAGGATCCCTGTCCAGCCAAAATGGCCTCGATAGTCACTACTCCAAAATTCCCAAAATCCCATCTTACCCTGTTTCACTAATTCCTCGCCTTCATTTACAGGAATTAACGGTGTATGATTTGCCGGATCAATAAATTTCCATCCTAGCACAATAAACACAATAACTACACCTACTTTCAAAATAACAAGCACGTTGTTTACAAAAGAGGATTCTTGTGTACCACGCATTAAAAGTAAGGACAAAAGACAAACGATTACAATTGCTGGTAGATTAATAACTCCACCTTCAAATGGTCCACTCAAAACTTCTGGAGGCAAATGAATCCCCATAAGTAGTAATAGTTGATTAAAATACTGTGACCAACTAACGGCCACGGTTGCAGAAGCTAGCGCATACTCCAATACCAAATCCCATCCAATTATCCAGGCCATAAATTCTCCCATTGTTGCATAAGAATAAGTATAAGCACTTCCTGCAACGGGAATCATTGAGGCAAATTCAGCATAACATAAGCCTGCGAAAGCACAACCTACCGCTGCTATTATAAAAGATATCATCACAGCGGGACCTGCATGATCTGCTGCCGCAATTCCCGTCAGAGAAAATAATCCTGCACCAATAATAGCCCCAACCCCTAAGGCTACTAGCCCCGAACTCGAAAGCGTTCTTTTCAGTGTTCCTTCTCCGCTTTCTTCGGCCTCAGAAACTAATTTTGATATTGATTTTTTATACCACATAAATTTAGATGAATAATTTAAGAACCAAACCTACGAAAAAATTAAAAAAAATGACAAATCAATGTAAATCCATTACTTTCCGGCTATTTATATTTCAAACTAGTTAGCAAACTAACTATAAACATAACAAATATTTCAATGAAAATAATTTTCACAAAATTAAATGTTATAAATATTATTAACCACAGAATAACACATGGTAGTTTTTGTCAAATTTAAGACTAGTTAAGTGAAATAATGTTGCTTAAAATGAGCCAGCATTCATTAAAATTTTGTTAAATCATAAGTAATTAAGCCCATTATGTAATGAGTCATCTAGTACAACCTAATTTTATTTAAACATAAATGTCTGAAAATTAGGAATAATCAATTATTACTATTACCTTTGCACCGCCTTAGGCAATTGTGCCTATTGTATAATTTATTTCATGAACCCATTTTTAGAACTGGGAATCCGTCATGATATTGTTAATGCCATCACTGAGTTAGGTTTCGAAAAACCTTCTCCCATCCAGGAAAAAGCCATTCCTGTATTACTGACTGGTAACGACG
>JBEBRZ010000062.1:0-21629 GCA_040394615.1 Sphingobacterium mizutaii | reverse complement strand
AAACCGGTTGAAGACACAAATGTAGAAAGTTCAAATGGCTAATTAGCGATTAGCGTTTTTATAAGTTAGTGGTTATATGTTTAATTGGTAGAGGTTTCGCGTGATGCGGAGCCTCTATATTTTTTATATCAATCTGATTAGTTAAAGTTGAATTGTTTTTCGTTCCAGTTTCAATAACCTTTATTTATTACACTTAGCATTCCGCGAAATCTATTGAAATCGAGCTTGAATATCTATTTTACTTTTCCGTCACTTACCCGTATCTCACCCGTATCTTGCCCAATACAAACCCAAATAAAATAGGGTGTAATTAGAACAAGATAAGCTGTAAATAAGTACAATTTCCTTTTTGTTTCAAAAGGAAATTGATGTTTAATTTTATTACACCAGAATAGTAAGGATGATATAAGGAAAGTATGTTTTTGAAAATAAGTAGAAATATTATTAAATTAGACTTCGGCTATATCTGTAGTCGAAGTCTAATTTGGGGTCATTAAGTTTTTTGCTTTCAAAACAGCAACTCGATCTTGTCTCGGTTCGATCCCGGCCCTGGGTACTCCCCAGAGAATCAAACCTGACATAACTCTGTATTTTACGAAGAATTTCTTTCGACCTTATAACTTGATTTAAATAAATTTTAGAACATTTTGACCCTTTACATTCTATCAAAAAAAGTTCCGATTAAACCCGTTGCGAATAGACCAAAGAAACTCAAAAGATAAATTGCTAGCATGACAATGGTCATTATTCCGATAAATTTATAGTGTTTCTTTAGGTAATTAAAGGCTTCTGTTAATTGTTCCGAATTTCGGAGGTTGATTGCATTCAGGAGGTTATCTGCAAATTTATATAGCCACCAAATAGGGGTGATGTATAATGCTATAACTATAAAAGCAATAATTATCATTGGAATAAAAGCAACTGCACCCATTCGATCTGGCGATTGAAGGGCATAAAAGCCATAAAATGATGACATTAAAATCATTCCAATGACGTAGAATCCCATTACAACTAGTCCCAGAATTGCTAAGAATCTAGCCCATTTTGATACTTCTCGGAGATATTCTATGCTAAGTGGTCCTAATTTTATTTCGCTATAAGGAAAGTTTTCTGCTGTGTTTTGAGGCTCATTAGAAGAGTTTTGGTTTTCCTCCTGGCCGAACATATTTTCATTTGTTTCCATAATTTATTGTTGTTTTTGGTTGGTTTATATTATACAATTTACAAACTTTTATTTATATATAAAGGTTAAAAAATTATCATTTAGCGGTTTGAATTTTAGGTCACAACGTAAAAAAGGTTAATTTAGTAATGTTAAAGTTTCGCCTTCTTGGCTTGTTTTTTGTAATTTAAAGGGTAATAAACCATTTTTATTATGATGCGAGTAATGATTTTTGCCTTTGTGCTGCTGATATCCAATAAGATATGCGCTCAAGAACTAGATTTAAACGCGGTAAGAAATGATTTTAACAAAGGGGTAAAGGATGAAAAACTTTGTATAAAATATTTGGAGGCTTTAGAAAAAGAAGCTAACTCTCCTATTGAAAGAGGATATGCTGCTGCTTTTCATATGTTTATGGCAAAGCATACATCAAATCCTTTTAAGAAGATGAGTTATTTTAAGGAAGGAAAAAATAAATTAGAAAAGGAATTAAAGAGTAACCCCAACAATGTTGAGCTTAGGTTTATCCGCTTAAGCATACAGTACCACATTCCCAAGTATTTAGGTTATCATAATGAGATTAATGCCGATAAAGATTATGTGATGAACAACCTTTATAAATTGTCTGATAAATACACTAAAGAAAAAATTTATAAATATTTAAAGGGTGCTAATATGTATACTGCCGATGAATTAGCGTTATTAGGTAGGTAAACATTTATATTAGCAAGATGAAGATTAAGTACATTTTATTATTTGCAGTTACATTTTTAGTTAGTTCTTTGCATGCGCAAATCAAACAGACTATTAACGAGTTTTCGGTTTTAGAGGTAACAGATCGATTATGGGTTAGTGTGGTGCCAAGTGATCGACATGAGATTGAAATTAGCGGAGAATTAGCTGACAAAGTTGAAGCTGTATATTCCAGCGGCCAATTGCGATTGAAGATGAAGGGAGGATACATTATGCAGGGGAATCAGGCGAATGTTATCGTCTACACACCGTCACTTTCAAGTATTATTGCAAAAAAGGGATCTGAGGTCAACGTGGAAGAATCTGCAATTGAAGAAAAAGCTATGAATTTTACAGCTAGTGAGGGAGCAAAAATCCGGGCCTTGATCAAATCTGTAGGTGTAGATGTAAGCTCAAATACCGGTGGTGTAATTGATTTGTTAGGCTCCAGTACCAAATTAAATGTTACGACGACAGCGGGTGGATCATTTTATGGAAAAGATCTTCATACAGAGATTGCACATATTCGGGTCAATGGCGGAGGTAAAACTGAAGTATATGCTTCCGAATCAGCAGATGTAGAAACCAGGTTTGGAGGAGTTATTGATGTTTATGGTAATCCTAAGAATAAAAAGGATAAAAAGATAGCAGGCGGAAAAATTACCTTTCATCCGTAAAAATAAAAACAACAATAAGTTTACATTTCCTCGCATAAATTAGCTATTGATTTGTAACTTTGCGCCATGTCAGAAAAAATTATCATTCTCGATTTTGGATCGCAATATACCCAGTTAATTGCGCGTCGCGTTAGGGAGCTAAACGTATACTGTGAAATTCACCCATTCAACAATCTTCCTGAATTTGATGAATCTGTTAAAGGCGTGATTTTATCAGGTAGTCCATATTCTGTACGTCAGGAGGATGCTCCTCAGATAGACTTTAAAGCTATAGAGACTAAATTCCCTTTATTAGGTGTATGTTATGGAGCACAGTATATTGCTCAGCATTCCGGAGGTGAAGTATTACCTTCAGAAATCCGTGAGTATGGACGTGCGAATTTGCAGTTTGTAGACCAAGAGAATGATTTATTAAAAGGCATACCGACTCAATCTCAGGTATGGATGTCACATGGTGATACCATAAAGGACATCCCTTCTAATTTTAAGATAATAGCAAGTACAGATAAAGTTCGTGTTGCAGCGTATCAGGTTGAAGGTAAGAAGACTTATGGTATTCAATTTCATCCTGAAGTTACACATAGTACAGATGGACAAGTACTACTAAAGAATTTTGTGATAGATATCTGTGGTTGTTCACAGGATTGGACAGCTGATGCTTTTGTTGAAACCACTATTAGTGAGCTAAAAGAGCAATTGTGTGAGGACCATGTAATAATGGCTTTATCAGGAGGGGTTGACTCTACCGTAGCTGCGGTATTATTGCACCATGCTATTGGCACAAAGCTACATTGTTTCTTTGTAGATCATGGCTTATTACGTAAAGATGAATACGAACAAGTATTAGCATCTTATAAGCATATGGGCTTGAATATAAAAGGTGTGAATGCTAAAGAATTATTTTATTCCAGATTAGCAGGTATATCAGAACCTGAACAGAAAAGAAAAATTATTGGAGCTTCGTTTATCGATGTATTTGATGAAGCTGCAAAAGAAATACAGAAAGAGCTACCTGAAGGCACGGAAGCTAAGTGGTTAGGCCAAGGCACAATCTATCCGGATATTATAGAGTCAATTTCAGTGAAAGGTCCTTCAGCAACCATTAAGTCACACCACAACGTTGGTGGATTGCCGGACTATATGAAATTAAAGGTTATTGAGCCTTTAAAGACCTTGTTTAAGGATGAAGTTCGTCGCGTAGGAAAGTCTTTGGAAGTCGATCCGATTATTTTAGGAAGACATCCTTTTCCAGGACCAGGATTAGCAATTCGTATTTTAGGAGATATTACTGAAGAAAAGGTACGGATTTTGCAAGAAGCTGATGACATTTACATTCGTAACTTGAAAGAATCAGGTTGGTATGATAAGGTTTGGCAAGCAGGAACTATTTTCTTGCCTATTCAATCAGTAGGAGTTATGGGGGACGAACGTACCTATGAACACGTTGTAGCATTAAGGGCCGTAGGTTCTTTGGATGGAATGACAGCAGATTGGATTCACTTGCCTTATGATTTATTAGCAAAAATTTCAAATGAGATTATTAATCATGTCAAAGGAATCAACAGAGTCGTATATGATATCAGTTCAAAACCACCCGCAACCATTGAGTGGGAATAAGTTGAAAAGTATTTTCAAAGCATTTGTTTCCCTACTTTGTTTGGGAGCAGTCCTTGCTGTGAGTTCTTGTTCACCAAAAACTACAGGAGGGGTATTGAAAAATCCGAATGTGTATGGTACTACAGGGAGTGGATCAGGTAAGGATAAACCAAAGGAAGAAGATAAAGAAACAAAGGAAAAAGATTCTGAAAAATCTGGAAAGCAGGTAAGTAATATTGCCCTGCTTTTGCCTTTTCAGCTTAATATGATTGCAAATGAAAATGTAGTGGAAGACGATGTTAAGCGTTCTGCTTTAGCGTTGGACTTTTACCAAGGTTTTCAATTAGGAGTGAATGAAGAAACTAAAACTCCAGGAGCTTACAATATTAAAGTCATGGATACGCAGGATAACGAGATGACAAATTTTTCTATCGCTGCTTCCAAAGAGGTTGAGTCAGCAAGTCTAATTGTCGGTCCAGTATATCCAAAAGAGATACGTTCATTTGCAAAAGGCAATAAAAACACAAAGGTTCTTCAGGTAAATCCTCTAGCTGCTACGATGCCTAGGGAATTTAATATTGCAAATTTAGTAAGCTTAACTCCTCCAATTCGTATTCATATGCTTGCTGTTGCAAAGGAAGTAATGGGCAAATATAGGGATGGCGATGTGATTATCGTTTTTGATGCCAGAGATAATGATCACCGTCAATTTATTCAGGGATTCGATGAGGAGATAACAACTATTAATCCAAATAGTAAAGTCATTCACGTAAGCTCTATTGCACAATTAGGGGACGCTCTGCCCGACTTAGGTACAGCATTGGTGGTTAGTGGAACTACTGAAAGGACTCAATTACGCTCATTGATAAGTGCCTTAAATGCAAAGGTTGCATCAGGATCGTCCATTCGTTTATTCGGCCACCCACTTTGGGCTCGTATAGACTTTAAACCTTATGATAATTTCTACCGTATGGAACCTACCATTACAACTGAAAGTCATCTTAAGGCTTGGGGATCTGATGTACAGACCTTTCAAAAAAACTATAAAAACACTTTCAAAATAGACCCTTCGGATTATGCTTACAAAGGTTATGATGCGGGTAGGTATTTTACAAATCTCTTAAATAAATATGGAGAAGAGTATGCTGACAAAGTGGTAGAAGAAAAGTATAAAGGTATATTCAGTGATTATCAATTTGTTTATAATGCTGAATGGGGTTATGTGAATCAAGCTGTTAAAGTGAGAACTTATCGCAATGGTTCATTTCAATAAGCTATATCTTGGAAGTTAATACAAAGCGAGTTCAACAACAGGTACGTAACTTTGAGCGTACACTCAATGAATATCAATTTAAAGAACCATTTTCTAGGTTTTTAAGTCAATTTTATAAGAACAACAAGCAGATGGGTTCTTCCGACAGAAGAATGAACTCTAGATTCTGTTATAATTATTTTAGGTTAGGACGGGCATTTGAGAATCTTTCTTTTGTTGAAAAGCTGAGCATTGCTGAGTTTTTATGCGAGAGTGATTCTGCTATGGTGCAAGTTTACAAACCTGAATGGTCGGAAAGGTTAAGTTTAGATCTTGAAGAAAAAGTATCTTTTATTGAGAAAGAATATGGGGACTTTTTAGATTTAGTATTTCCTTTCTCAAGCAGTCTATCGAAAACTATAGAAAAGAGAGCTTTTATTATATCGCATTTTGTCCAGCCTAATCTTTATATACGATTAAAGCATGGGATGGAAAAGAAAGTGAAGACTGCCTTGAAAGAACATGCTGTTTCCTTTGAGGTTTTATCAGAGCAAACGCTTTCTTTACCAAATGGGACAAATTTGCAGCAAATTAAATCATTGGAAGGGTCTTATGAGGTTCAAGATTGGGCTTCTCAACAAAGCTTGAATGTTGTAGATGTTAAAGCAAATGAATCATGGTGGGATTGTTGTGCAGCATCCGGGGGTAAATCTTTATTATTATTAGATAAGGAACCGAATATTAAGCTTTTGGTCTCTGATGTTCGTTTAAGCATTCTTCGTAATTTGGATGAGCGGTTTGAAAAAGCGAATGTGCGTACTTATTATAGAAAAAAAATCCTTGATCTCAGTCAGCCTGTGGATCATATTATGCAAAACGAGTCCTTTGATGCAATTTTAATAGATGCACCTTGTTCAGGATCCGGTACATGGGGAAGAACTCCGGAAATGTTGCAAAAATTTAATGCTACCGAAATTGAATACTACTCTTCTTTGCAGAAAGAAATTGTAAAGAATACTGTTCCATATTTATCATCAGGAAAAACTTTGATATATATAACCTGTTCGGTTTTTGCAGCTGAAAATGAAGAAATATCCCAATATATTTCTAATCAATTGGGGTTACAATTGGAGAGTCAACAATCTATCATTGGATATGATAGAAAAGCGGATACGATGTTTGTATCCAAGTTCAAGAAAATTTAATCACAATTTAAAGGGATTACCAAGACCGGGCAATTGGCTTTACGGATCAATGATTCAGAAACTGATCCTGAAAGAAAGTGATCGAACCCAGTTCTGCCATTATTTCCCATAATAATCAAATCGGCAGTCCATTCTTTTGAAACCAATAAAATCTCATCACGGATATCACCTACGCGATTGAAAGTGAAGATTTCTGTTGCGCCTTGAAATTCGGATGCTAGGCTGTTGAGAAAGTCCTGTGATGCTTGTTGTTGAATTTCCGTCACTTCAGGAACGATGATGGGTTGTTGTCCTAAAAGCGGATCAACACCATAAGAAGCAGGAGATGTAGGAGGTACTACTGTTACTAACGCCAGCGCCGGGTTTATATCTGCAACAATTTCTTTTGCATAATCAATTGCCTTTCTGGAGCATGGGGTTTCATCGATTGCTAATAATATACGGGAGAATTTTTTTGCTGTCATGATATTTAGATTATAAAATATATCTAATATATAAAAAACGATTAAATTAGCTTAATTGTTTTTTAAAACATCATTTTTATGTCATTAGCAATTTGCGTACTAAGTTCAATTTCGGTGTTAGAATCTCCAAAAGTTTCATCCAACAGAGTTTATGAATTATTGTTTGCTGAGGCTTTTACGATTATAGATAAGCGAAAATCGTGGGCTCTAATTCAAATTCTTGATTCCGAAATTCAAGGATGGATTATGGATGGTCAGTATGAAATGGTTGAAGAAGTAATTCCTTTAGATTATATCATTGATGATGTTGGCGGTTATGCTGTAGCAGGTGAGAATAAAACCATGCAACTCTATCATGGAAGCCCGGTTCCTGGAAATAAGAGCATACACGCCTCTATAGATAATTATAAAATACTTTCTGAGCTTAGGAGTACGCTGGAAGGGTACGAGGAAGAAAGAGATAGAGAGCACCTGGAAAACTTTGTAGCTGCTTATCTCAATACACCATTTTTCTATAAAGGTAGAACTGTACATGGTTTGGATAATATCGGTTTGTGTGGACTATTTTACAGGCACTTTGGCCTTGAACTACCTAAGGATATAGATTCTATTATTCAATTAGGGGTCACTATAGATTTTATTTCCGAAATAAAGAGTGGGGATCTGGCCTTCTTCGTAAATGAAGAGGGTGAAGTGAATCATATGGGCTTGGTTATTTCAGATGATGAGGTATTACATGTAGTTGAAAAGGTGAGGATAGATTCGATTGATAATGAAGGTCTTTATAACCATGATTTACAGCAAACAACCCACAAGTTGAGGATTGTTAAAAGACTTTTTTAAGAACATAGCTAATGTTTTATTGTGGCTATTATTATTTCATCAGTCGATGATAAAACCTAAAGGGGAGATCTTTCGAATCTCCCCTTTAGGTTTTTAGTATATATTATAAATTAAACGTTGAATCTAAAGTGCATAATATCACCATCCTCAACGATATATGTTTTTCCTTCAACAGAAAGCTTACCTGCTTCTTTAACAGCAGCTTCTGATCCATACTGAATAAAATCATTGTATTTGATTACCTCCGCACGGATAAATCCTTTTTCAAAGTCGGTGTGAATAACACCTGCCGCCTGAGGAGCAGTAAAGCCATTTTCAATAGTCCAGGCGCGCACTTCCTGTACTCCTGCAGTGAAGTAGGTTGCAAGATCCAGTAGGGAATAAGCAGCACGAATCAGTTTATTAACACCGGATTCGTCAAGGCCTAAATCTTCTAGGAACATCTTACGTTCCTCATAATCTTCTAATTGAGCAATTTCTGACTCGATTTGCGCAGATATGACTAAGACCTCGGCATTCTCATCTTTAACAGCTTCTTTAACTTTTTCTACATATGCATTTCCCGTATTTACAGATGCTTCATCAACATTACATACGTAAAGTACTGGTTTCACAGTTAAGAGAGCCAAATCTTCAATAAACTCTAAATCGTCTTCAGAGATAGGAGCAGTTCGAGCTGATTTACCAGATTCAAGATGTTCTTTTACCACGGAGAGAACTTCAAAAGTCTTCTTAGCATCCTTATCACCTCCTGTTTTGGCCATCTTTTCAACTTTCTGAATACGTTTTATAACGGTGTCCAAATCTTTTAGTTGTAATTCTGTATCGATGATTTCTTTATCACGGATAGGATTAACAGAGCCATCAACATGTATAACATTCCCATCATCAAAACATCTTAAGACGTGGATGATCGCATTTGTTGTACGGATATTTCCTAAGAACTGGTTACCTAGCCCTTCGCCTTTAGAGGCACCTTTCACTAAACCGGCAATATCAACGATTTCTATTGTATTTGGTACAATTCGTTGTGGGTTAACAAGTTCTGCAAGCTTCGTTAGACGAGCATCTGGAACGGTAATAACTCCAACATTCGGTTCAATAGTACAGAAAGGAAAGTTCGCTGCTTGTGCTTTAGCGTTTGATAAACAGTTAAATAAGGTTGATTTACCTACGTTGGGTAGGCCTACTATCCCACATTGTAATGCCATATTGCTATATTGTTAAAATTGCGACAAAGATAAGAAAATGCCAATACAATACCTCAGTGCAATCTTAGTATTTTTTAGCGTAGCGTTGTTAGATAATAGAGCTTGAATATGACAAAAAAATGAAAATTAAGCTATTGAATATGAGTGCTGTAGTGGTCTGTTTACAAATTTTAACATTTTGAAGTTAATCCTTCTTACAGAAATCAATGTCAGACCAATAAAATAAACGGACAATAGGGTTCCGAAAATATAAGGAGGTTTTTATGAAAAAGTTATTTTACGCAGCATTATTTTTTGGAGGTTTATTCTTTATTAAGACAGCAGAAGCTCAAGTCAATGTAAGTTTAAATATCGGTTTGCAACCTTCATGGGGCCCAGTCGGGTATGAACATGCTAGATTCTATTACATGCCGGAATTCGATATGTACTATGATGTATCAAATCGCTATTATACATACTATGATGGTCGTAATTGGGTTTCTCATAAGAATATTCCTAGGAAGTTCAGAGGACGCGATTTTCATAGAACATATAAAGTGGTTGTAAATGAATCGAGACCATGGAGAAATCACCGTCAATATTACGATCGTTATCATGGATATTCAAGAAATTATTCACAAGTCTCCATCAGGGATGGAGGTAAACGCAATGATAAAATCGAGAAATACCATCGCAAGATTGAGAAAGAAAATCGCAAATATCATAAAAAGGTTCAAAAGCGAATAGGTAAAAAAAGACATTAAAAAGATTAGTATATAGTTATAGGGAAATGGGATAGGGACTTCGGAAGAAGTCCCTTTCTTTTATCCTTATAAATTATTACTTTTGGAAAAAATTAATAGACGCTATTTGGCTATGTTGAAGAAGACTTTCGTCGCTGTTATTATTAGCATAATTACTCTCATTTCAGCAAATTCTTGTAATAATATTGTAGGTTCCCCAAATACATCTGGGTCATCAGATTCAATTGAAAGTTCTTTAACAAAAATTGAGGGACAAATTCAACAGGATACCGTGAAACTTATGGATATTCTAGATTCTCTTAATAAAGGGAAGATTCAATTTCCGCCGATTGATTCTTTAAATAGTATAGATCCCAAACAAGCGAAAAAAATGTTGAGAGACTCTATTTATAGAGAACTTAATAAAAAAGACAAACATATTTATCTGACATTTGATGATGGACCTTTAATTGGCAGTTCAGCCATTGATTCTATCATCAGCTCTAAAAACATTAAAATCAGTACTTTTCTGGTAGGGAAGCATGCCAATATGAGTAAACGCTTAAAACGGGATTTTGAGCGTTATATGAATAATCCCTTGGTAGATTGTTATAACCATAGCTATTCTCATGCTGCTAATAAATTTCATGTATTTTATAGTAACCCGGATCTTGCTGTTTCCGATTTTGAAAAATGTGAAGCAGATCTTGGGCTAAAGCATAAAATTGTACGGATGCCAGGTCGTAATATTTGGTTGTTTGATGGTGTTCGCCGAATTGATTTAACTTCTGGTAGTCAAACGGCTGATCTTCTTGGTGTTAATGGTTATAAAATTTATGGATGGGATGTTGAGTGGAAGATCAATGGTATAACCGGTACTCCTGTTCAGACTGTTGATGAAGTTTATCGCCGAATAAAAAATATGCTTGGAAATAAATCAACGTTAAAACCTAATAATGTTGTATTGTTGATGCATGATGACATGTTTCAGAATAAAAAAGGTCAGCAGTTATTGAGTGGATTAATTGATAGTTTAAAACAACATAAAGATTATAAATTTGATTTTATAGCTGATTATCCGGTTAAATATTAAATCTATTGGGATAGCATTAAACTTTTTGATTTAAATATAGTTTAACATTTATGACCATTTCCCAACTCTTTAAAAAAGTTTTACCATTTACCAAACCGTATAAGAATTTAATATTTTATACCCTAGTTTTAACAGTAGTAGGTTCTTTTGCAGCTCAGGTGAATGCTTTTATCTTAAAGTATACT
Organism: Sphingobacterium mizutaii; assembly: GCA_040394615.1. Taxonomy (GTDB): domain Bacteria; phylum Bacteroidota; class Bacteroidia; order Sphingobacteriales; family Sphingobacteriaceae; genus Sphingobacterium; species Sphingobacterium mizutaii_A. Next base: position 10,487 of record JBEBRZ010000062.1, on the reverse strand, counting down.
GTTGACAGCATTAGTGAATTACTTGTTAATAAGACTCCCTTACAAACGGGATTATATTTATTAGGTATCATTTCAGCGGTTTTATTAGGAAAAGAAATTATTTATTCTATTGTTCAATTTGGACAGAAATATTACGGCGAAAAGTTAAGAATTATGATTGCAAGGGATATTTCCCAAGCGGTTGTAGATCGTATTCTGACTTATAGAATGGCCTTTTATACTTCAAATGTCAACGAATCGGGTAAACTTCAAACCCGAATTGATGCCGGTATTAGCTCATTAACCCGGTTAGTACAGAATTTCTTTATCGATATATTACCCTTGTTCGCAAACGCCATTGTTGCGTTAGTCTGTATGTTCCTTGCTAATTTCTATGTTGGGTTAGTAGGTTTATTTATTATTCCAATCTATTTTTATGTTTCTCAACTTCAAGCTAAGCGGCTTTCGGGATTCCGTAGAAACATGAGAAGTTATAGAGAGAATAAAAGTAATCAGTTAATCAATTTAATAGATTCTATTACCGTAATAAAATCCTTTGTTAGAGAAGAGACAGAAGCTGAGAGACATAAGGAAATTCAGTTTAATATGACTGAAAACCAGTTAGCTACTCGTAAAACCTCTTTTATTTTTGAAAGTATAAAAAGCTTTATTGAACAAATAGGAATTGTTATCGTTATTATTCTGACAGCATACTTTGTTTTAAATGAGCAGATGTCGATAGGTGCAATTATGTTTCATATTATGTTGTTTAATAATGTATCAGCACCCATAAGACAATTGCATAGAATATATGATGAAGTAAATGATGCATTAATCTATTCTGAAAGTTTCTTTGGCATTCTAGAGGATGAGGGGCAGAAAGAACCATCCGGGTCATATAGACCTGAAAAGATTAATGGCCTCATTGAAATCAAAAACGTTAATTTCTTATATCCGAACGGTCATCAAGCATTGACAGATATAAATATGCGGATATCTCCTAATCAAAATACGGCCTTAGTTGGTTTATCAGGAGCAGGAAAAAGTACGATTATCAATCTTCTGGACAAGTTTTATGAACCTACCGAGGGTAATATTTATTTGGATGGAATTGATCTCAAGGAATATGATACAGCATTCTTAAGAGAGAATATAGGCTTGGTTCTACAGAAAAATCATATTTTCAAGGGTAGTATTGCTGATAATATTCGCTATGGTAAAATTGAGGCGAGTATAGAAGAGGTTATTGAAGCTTCTAAAAAAGCATCTATTCACGATCAGATTATGGATCTTACCAACGGATATGATTCTGAAGCTCATTTACTTTCCGGAGGGCAGCAACAGCGGATTGCCATTGCAAGAATGTTCTTGAAAAATCCACCTATCATTTTTCTGGATGAACCTACCGCAAATTTAGATGCTATCGCTACTGAACAGATTAAAAATAGTTTAGATGCCATTAAAGTAGGACGAACAGTCATAATTGTCTCGCATAGTATCTCTCAAATTATTGATTCCGAACACATCATTGTGATGGAGAAGGGTAGGGTTGTAGAGGATGGAACGCACGAAGAGTTATTTGATACGCACGGAGCCTATCATAAGATCTTTAGTGCGATGGCAAATAGTTTGAACATTCACAAGATTACAGAATCAATGAAAGAAGATTAGAGTAATTATTAATTAGGTCTTTTTTTGTTTATTTGGAATGGAAATTGTAATTTTTTGGAATATTAATTTATGCTATATTCTATTCTTAGGTCATTTGTAAAATTAGGTCTCAACTGGTATATTTCAGATTGGCAGTTAAGAAACCTTGTTTTAGCTGATAACACAAATCCTGCAGTAATCGTTTCAAATCACCCAAATTCTTTTTTTGATGCCTTGGTTATCGCTGTTCATCAACCTTCACAAATATGCTTCCTTGCTCGTGGCGATGCTTTCCGGAAACCTTGGGCAAATTGGGCTTTAAGAACATTCTCTATGATACCTATTTATAAGAGAAGAGATGATGCGAATCCTGATATCAGTAATGCTTTTACTTATGATGAATGTGTACGTCAATTAAAGCTGGGAAGGAAAATATTGATTTTTCCCGAAGGAATCTCAAGGAATCATTTTAATCTTCTACCTTTCATGACTAATGGTTTGCTCTCAATTGTGCAACGTGCGGTAAAGATGGATGTTCCTATTCAAATCCAGCCCTATATATTAAGTTATAGTTCGTTTGATTTTATTCCTAAATCTGCTTATTTAGAAGCTATACCTCCAATAGATTCTACGGATTACTTAAACAATTCCGAAGTAATGACCTCAGAAATACTTAAAAAACTTCGGAATGAGATGGAATCTAATATGTTGAACGGACCGATTAATCCACCAAAAGATTTACAAGGAAAAAGAAGCTGGATGAAAATTCCTGCTCTTATGGGATACTACTCTCATAATTGGTACTATCAGATTCTTAAAAAGAAAGTTAAGAAGAAAACCGACGGAACAATTTTCTTTGACTCATTGATGTTTGGTATTCTACTATTTTCGTATCCTTTGATTGTATTTATCTTAAGTCTACTTATAGGAAGTATTGCAGGTTTTTGGTGGGGAATGTTAATTTTTATATTATTACCATTTTTGTCGTATTGTTGGATTCAATACCAACCCATAAAAAGAGGAGAGGAATCCTATAACCGTAGCAATAAATTGAATCCTTAAAGAAGTTTTTCCCTGGGTTTCCCTTGAATTTTAACCCATATTTTCTTACCGTATTTAATCATTAGATAAAGGATTATTACTGCAATAATGATAGCTAATATTGGAAGAAAAATGGCGAGAATACTCATTATAGTTGAGCCTATTGTTTCTATAGTTGATATTGCAGGATTTGCAATTCCAGCGGTAGAAGCTGAAGAAGCGGCTCGAGTTCCGGCTAATACGGTGCTAATCGTGGCAGCAGTGCCACCGCCGGCAATAATTGCCATAGACCATTGAATCCAAGCATTGACTTCTGTAAATTGTGAAGCAAATAAAAGTGATCCTGCTATGGTTGCCATAGGTACGGTGATACTATCTAATAAATTGTCTATAAAAGGGATGTAATATCCCAGTATTTCAAATAAAGTAGCTACACCGCTTGCTATCACTACTGGAAGTCCTCCGATCCAAGTATAATTTTGCTCCAGAGGAATCCACCCTAGATAGGTTCCAAGGCTTAAAAAAAATATAGGCAAAAATACCCGAAAACCGGTGGCTGTCGCCAGACCAATACCTATAAATAATGAAATGAGGAAGGGAAGAAAGTCGGTCATCTTATGGTTTTAAGAATTTACAACAAATTTCCAGCCAATGCTATTCCTCCAATCCCATAATTTCTTCTGCTAAATCTTCCCAATCTTGCTGGATGGATTCTAGTTTAGCTTTCTCTGAATTATAATTTCTTGTATATTCCTGCAATTTTACAGCATCCGAATAAATCTCTTCTTTTGCTAATTCGGTTTCAAGATTTTTAACCAATTTTTCCTGATGTTCAATTTCCTCTTCTAAGCCTGAAAGCTCTTTGTTCTTTTTTTGGATGATTTTTTTAATATCTTCAGTTGGAGCAATTTTAACTTTTTTGGGCTCTTCTTTCGCTTTCTTCTCCTGTTTAGCTTCTGGTTTAATTACTCTTTTAGAGTTCCATTCTTCAAATTCCTGATAAGATCCTGGATATTCTTTAATGGCTTTATTTTCAATGTACCAGATTTTATTTGCAATATTATCTAGGAAATACCGGTCGTGGGATACAACAATAAAAGTTCCGTCATACTGCTGTAATGCTTGAATTAGAATATTTACGGAAGCCATATCCAAGTGGTTGGTAGGTTCATCCAGAACCAAAAAGTTAGCATCTGCTGTTAAGGCTTTTGCTAATGCCACCCTTGATTTTTCCCCGCCAGAAAGAACTTTAATTTTTTTGAATACATCATCACCAGTAAACAGGAAGCTTCCTAAAATCGATCGAAGTTCCGTCTCTGTATGCTTTGGTGCAAAAGTTACCAGTTCTTGAAGAATTGAATTTTCGAGATGCAATGCTTCCAACTGATGCTGAGCAAAGAAAGTCTGGGATACGTTATGTCCTTTGTTGCTGGAACCTTCAAATTCTTTATCTGCATCAGCTACGATTCGGAGTAAAGTTGATTTACCTTTACCATTGGCACCGATTAAGGCTATTTTATCTCCTTTTTCGATTAGTCCAGCTGTATTTTCTAGAATTTCAACATTTGGGTAGGACTTTGTAATATTTTCTAGTGTGACAACATGTCTTCCTGAAGGCTTTGAAAATTTAAAGCTGAAATTTACTTCAGGGTTATCATCATCTACCTCATCTACTTTCTCCATTCTATCCAAAGCTTTGATACGAGATTGAACCATTTTCGCTTTACTTGCTTTTGAACGAAACCGTTCAATCAATCGTTCTTCCTGTTTAATCTTTGCTTGTTGATTTTTATATTGATTACTTTGGATTTCACCTCTGAGGGACTTTTCTTCCAAATAGAAGCTATAATTTCCGGCGTATAATGTTAATTTGCCTTTTCTAGACTCAACGGTTTTGTTGATAATCCTATCTAGGAAATATCGGTCATGGGAAACAATAACAATAGCCCCATCAAATGCTTGTAGATAAGTTTCGAGCCATTTAATAGAAGGTAAATCTAAGTGGTTGGTTGGCTCGTCTAATAAGAGGATGTCAGGCGTTTGAAGTAAAATTCTGGCCAACATAACACGCATTCGCCAACCTCCGGAGAATGTAGCTAAGGGTCTTTGTTGCTCCTCTTCAGAAAATCCAAGACCTGCAAGAATTTCATGAGCTTTGAATTCTATACTATAGCCATCCAATGCTTCAAACTCTGTTTGTTTGTCGCTTAATTTATTGAGGATTTCATCTGAATAGTCAGTTTCCAGTTTCTTTAAAAGGTTCTCAATTTCGGTGTGAAGTTGATTCTGACGTTCAAAAGCTTCCATTGCGACATGCAAAATACTTTTCTCAGAATGATAGGATAGAAGATCCTGATTTAAATAACCTAATTTTAGGTCTTTAGCCATGGATATAGTTCCGCTCGTTGGGGCAAATTCGCCAACAATTAATTTCAATAGCGTTGATTTTCCGGTCCCATTTGCTCCGATCAAACCAACTTTGTCACCGGGTTTAATATGCCAATTAGCCTCATCGTATAAGGCCCTAGATCCAATTTCGAAAGTTAAGTTATTTATAGATATCATTTCGGGTGCAAAAGTAATGAATATTTCTGCATCTTTGGCTACCTTTGTCAGCATGTATAAACTAGTTAAGCCATTTTTCTTTTCCATGAACCCTGAACAGGCTCATAATAGAGTGACTTCGGGGCTAAAATTTTTCAATAAAATCTGGGGCTCTAAAGCGCTTTTGAAATCAATGTATTGTGTTGATGATCCTCGGTTAGAAACGAAGGTATTTGGACTGACCTTTAAGAATCCTGTTGGTTTAGCAGCAGGCTTTGATAAGAATGCCGAATATATCGAAGACATGGCTAGACTAGGTTTTGGGTTTATTGAAATAGGTACTGTAACACCAAAACCTCAACCAGGAAATGATAAACCTCGAATGTTCAGATTGCTGGATGATCGTGCGTTGATCAATAGAATGGGATTCAATAATAAAGGGGTAGATGTCGCTGCCGGAAGATTGAAATTCTTAAAAGAAAAAGCTGGTGTTTTAATTGGCGGAAATATTGGTAAGAATAAAGTTACAGCAAATGAAGATGCTGTAAATGATTACATTTATTGTTTCAAGTCGCTATTTGATTATGTAGATTATTTCGTCGTTAATGTGAGTTCACCTAATACTCCCGGATTAAGAGATTTGCAGGAAAAAGAACCTTTGATGCATATTTTGAATAGTCTTCAGAAGCTAAATCTAGAGAGAGATAATCCTAAACCGATTTTATTAAAGATCGCCCCTGATTTGACATTTACTCAGTTAGATGATATCGTAGAAATTGTAAAAGAAACAAAGATTGCAGGTATTATTGCTACAAATACGACGATTTCCAGAGAAGGATTGCATAGTGAAAAAACGCTGGTTGAGGAAGCGGGGGGCATTAGTGGACAGCCATTAACAAAGCGATCAACAGAAGTAATAAAGTATTTATCTGATAAATCTGATAAATCTTTTCCAATTATCGGGGTGGGAGGAATTCATTCTGCCGAAGATGCTATTGAGAAATTAAATGCGGGCGCATGCTTGGTTCAAATTTACACAGGTTTTATATATGAAGGACCAGGTCTGGTATCTGAAATTTGTAAAGGTATTTTAAGAGAAAGAACTAAATAGATTCATATACAAGAAGGGGAATAAATCAAATTTGTTCCCCTTCTTGTATATGTTTATTCTCTTTAGATTTCTTTTTTTAGTATATAATTGTCTTTCAATGGACCTTCAATTGGATTGCCTTCCTGATCTAAAGAAATTAATTGGTTTTCTCCGACTTTGAATTTCATATTTACATCTTTCCCCATTAAATGAACGATACTTCCATGGTCATGCCACATGAATTTACCAGTATCTTCAACTTTTGTATCTCTTTCCAGATAAATACCTTTATACGAAAAAGTTTCATCGCTGTTCAAAATTATTGTCGTTTCAATACCCGGGCAATCAGCACAAGGAATTACTCCCGAATAAGTTCCATTCCAATCCAAAGAGTTTTTTGAAGTATGAGTTGTATCAACCAACCCCGAATCTGTGATTGAAGATTCCGAAGTATCTTTAGATTCTAATTGTTTGTTGGCATTTGATGTGCAAGCGCCCATTGTAATTAAGCTGAATATTCCTGTAATTAAAAATAGATGTTTCATAAGGCAAAGTATTTTAACTATAAACTTCCCAAAAATTAAGCCAAATGATCTAATTTCTAATAACTTATTGCCAGGTAATATTTCTATAAGCGGCATCCCAAAAAAGGAACTCTAATCGCGTAGCTGTAATAAAGCCTTCCAACATTAATTCTCTCATGTTTTCAGTAGTTTTCTTAGCTAAATTATCTGTATAATCTTTTGCTTTCTGAACGGCCTCAGCAAACTCTTCTCCACTATATGTATTAATCCATTCTTTATACGGATTATTCTCTGTTTTTTGATTTTTAAAAATATGATCTCCAATTTCTTTATAAATCCAAAAACAAGGTAACACTGCTGCTGTAGCTTGTTCTAACGAATCATAGGCAACTGTACTCTTTAAAAAGTGTATGTAATGATGGCAAACAGGCTCAATAATAATTTCCTGATGAGCCTCCAATCCAAATTGTTGAAAATAGGCTTGATGTAATGCACTTTCTACAACTAATGCATTTTTACCAAATTCAAAAAAATCCAGAGCCATTTGGTTATCAGGCGCTTTTGCCCCTAATGAAGCCAAAGCTCTTCCATAATGTTCCAGATATTTTGCATCCTGTAGCATATAGAATTGGAATTTTTCCAAAGGGAGTGAACCATTTTTTAATTCCCGGATAAAAGGCATATTCAATATTTCATGATAAATAGGTTGGATGCTTTGCCAAGCTTTCTCAGTCCATTTCATTCTTGATAAGTTTTAAAGGGTTAAAAAAATGATTCAGCGGTCCATGGCCTTTACCAAGGACTAAATCTTTACTTCCATCGATAGCAAGATTAACATAAGCGAGTGCCTTTTCAGTTGCTGCTTCCAGGGGAAAGCCTCTCGCAATAAATGAAGCAATAGCAGATGATAGTGTACAGCCTGATCCATGCGTATTTTGAGTATTTATTCGTTTTGATTCAAAGTATTGAGTAGGCTTATTTTGTTGGATAAGTAGACTTGTAAGAATATCAGCTTTGAGGTGACCTCCTTTTAAAAGAGCAGCCTTACATCCCATGGCTAATATTTGCCCGGATACTTCTTCCATTGCGTTGAGATCATGAATTTCTTTTCCTACTAAAACTGATACCTCATCTAAATTTGGGGTAATGATAGATGCTAATGGAAATAATAATGACTTTATTGCCTCAATAGTATCCTCATTGATTAATCGATGTCCACTTGTAGAGACCATCACTGGGTCAAAAATAATTTGACCTGTATAACCCTTTAATTGAGTGCAGATGGTTTCAACAAGTTTTGTGTTATGCACCATTCCAATTTTAATACAGTCAGGATAAATATCCTCAAATAAACAAATCAGCTGTTCCTCAACAGCTTCAACAGGAATATCAAAGATATTCTTTACTCCTTGAGTATTTTGGACAGGTAAGGCCGTTAGAACATTCATAGCATAGCATCCCAAGGATGAAATAGTCTTGGTGTCTGCTTGTATTCCTGCTCCGCCGCTACCGTCAAAGCCCGCAATGCTGAGCACTGTGGGAACTGTATATTTTAGCGTTTCTTTCATTGTAACAATTCTTTTAATTTTTCAGCAGCTTTTCTTGGATCTTGATCAGCACAAATAGCCGATACCACAGCAATACTATTTGCTCCTGAACGGAAGGCTTCCTGACAATTACTAATATTCATTCCTCCAATAGCTATTAAAGGCTTTTGTGTTAGGGTAGAAATCTTTGCAATTCCCTCAAATCCCCAGGTCGTAATAGTATTCGTCTTAGTAGCTGTTTTAAAAATGGGACTTAAGCCTAAATGATGAACAGCATCTATCTGAGGATCTTGTAATTGTTCCATTAATTCTAAGGACCAACCAATTTTAAACTTATTGTTGTTTTGTGCAAGGATTTCAGCTGGTTGCATATCAGTTCTACCCACATGTATGCCCCAGGTTTCTAATTCTATAGCAATGGCTACCTCATCGTTGATAATTAAGGGAACCTGATATTTATCTGTGATTTTTTTGAGTTCCCTGGCTTTATGGAGATAATCTTTGGTACGAATATTTTTCTCTCTAATTTGGATAATATCAACTCCTCCGAGAATTGCTTCTTCGGCAACCTTTAACCAATGATGATGTTTACAATTTTGCTCGGAAATTACCAGATACAAAGGGAAAGGAAAATCAGGATGTATAGGCATATTTTTTTAACTTCAGGTGTTTTATAATCTGTTCTTTACTAAGATTGTAAAGAATATCGTAGAGATTCATCTGTAAAGTCCCTGGTCCTTTAGAAATTGATGCTGCCAATTCTCCTCCTAAACTTGTAATGGCTACCCCTGCCACAACTTCTTCAAGAGGATTTTTATTTAAACCTAGAAAAGCTGCAATAATGGCTGAAGAAGTGCAACCCAGACCGGTTACTTTCGTCATCATCACTGATCCGTTTGCAACCTCTATAATTTCATCTCTTGAAATTATATAATCCACTTCTCCTGAAATACAAATGATGGAACCATACTCCTTATTTAGCTGTTTCCCGGCCTCTACAGCTGAAGAGCTTGCTGCGGTACTATCTACACCTTTTCCTCCTTTTTTATTAAAGTTTTGAAGTGCAATAATTTCTGATGCATTCCCTCGGATCACGGTAGGATTTAGTTCTAATAGCAGCTGTAGCGTTTCATTTCTTAGATTTGAAATTCCTGCTCCGACAGGATCCAAAACCCAGGGTTTCTGTAATTCCTTGGCGATTTCAGCAGCCTTAATCATACTTAATGCCCATTCTTTACTTAGGGTACCGATATTAATAAGCAATGAATTACAAATATTTAACACATCTGCCAACTCTTCTTTTGCATGAACCATGATAGGAGAGGCTCCTAAAGCTAATAAGGCATTAGCAGTATTATTCATGACCACGAAATTCGTAATGTTATGAACGAGAGGAGATTTTTCTCGGACAAGAGATAATAAGTGATACGTATTGTTTTCCATTAATAACAATTTAAAATTCATTAATGGCTTAAGGGAGGGATAGGCACATATATACACCCAATGCACGAATGCTTTTCCCTACGCCGGTGTTAACCGGGTCAGGTTCAAAGGGACTCTCTCAATTCTTCTTCAGAATACCCCTAAAGCCATATCAAAGATAACGCAAACAATCTGCAATGGCAAATTGCTCGCTTTGACGTATTAAGAATTTAAAAGAGTTTTAATTCGTAAAATAGTATCCCGATCCTTTTGTCTTTCACTTTCACTTAATATTTCCCAAGGAATCAGCGAGGGATGTAATTTTAATTGATCATCTCTTTCTGTTCCGAAGTCCCATCCGTGTAAGTAGCGATGAGCCATCCAACGATTATGCTCAATAATGGCTAAAGTTTCAATTTCATCCCTACTAAAATCAATATTTTTGGGGTTTTTAACTGGCCAATCTTTTTCGGTTAAGAAAAACTTATAAGCAATATGATCTGCCTGCGTCCGATTTGCATCTTTGGCGTCTTCCGTTAATGCAGACCAATCTGAAGTGTATTTACTACTTTCGGAACTCTCTCCTGAAAGTAATTTCAGGTAATCATTGTGAATGGTCTGAGCCAACTTATCCTGTTTTTTCCCGGTAATAAATTCCAGATTACAGATATCTTCCATGTGACCAAAAAA
>JBEBRZ010000061.1:0-21834 GCA_040394615.1 Sphingobacterium mizutaii | reverse complement strand
TTCATATCTTTAAAACTAATTAGTTTTGAAGATAGAACATGGACTATTTCCTGCAACTTTACCAGCAATTTCTTAATACCTCAGCCTTAGAATGGATAGCGACCATTTCAGGATTTATCTGTGTTTATCTTGCAGCTAAACAAAATATCTGGAACTGGCCCATCAGTATCATATCCGTACTTACTTATCTCTATATTTTCTATCACAATAAACTTTATGGTGATTCTGTACTTCAGATTTATTTTTTGAGTACGGCTATTTATGGCTGGTATTATTGGAATAAAAGAGCCCACTCCGACGAAAAACCTATAAGTTCTTTCAATTCAAAACAAATGGTTCTTACCATATTTGTGATTTTAATACTTGCCGGATTCATCGGGCTAGCACTGGATCATTTTACAGATACAGATGTTCCTTATGCCGACGGATTCTGTACAGCAACGAGCTTTGTAGCCCAGTTCCTGATGACAAGGAAAGTCATTCAAAACTGGCTACTATGGGTATTTGTTGACATTTGTTATATCCCGCTGTACTTACATAAGGACCTCGTTTTAACTTCTTTCTTATATTTAGCATTTGCTATTATTGCCTGGCGGGGATATATAGATTGGAGAAAAACCTATCGGAATTTTCAGTAATATTGTCTTTCCATGGATTTTAATAATCAAGAAGTTTATAAAATAGCCGTTGTTGGTCCTGAGTCTACAGGCAAGTCGACGATGGCAAAATATCTCGCAGAACAATTCGATACTGTCTGTGTGCCTGAATATTCCAGATATTACTGTGAGCATCTGAATAATCAGTATACCCTTCAAGATGAAGTCAATATGTATTACGGTCAGGTTGCTTTGGAGGAGGCTCTGACCCCCATAGCTAAGAATAATATTCTGATTTGCGATACGACCATTTTAACAGTCAAAATTTGGAGCGATCACTTGTTTGGGTATACTCCTGAAGAAGTGACGAATGCTATCAAAAGCAGAAAATATGATCTATACCTATTAATGGATATTGATCTTCCTTGGGTAGATGACCCATTGAGAGACTTCCCAAATGAAAGGGAATATTTTATGGGTATTTGGGAAAAGGAATTGAAAGCTATTAATGCCCAATATAGGATCGTATCGGGACTGGATGAAAAACGATTAAAAAATGGGATCAATGCAGCCCGTGAGATAATAAAAAAGCGTTAATCTATGTGATTAACGCTTTTTTTATTTCAATAAGCAGACTCGCGACTCTTAGTAGCGATATGCTTCAGGTTTGTAAGGACCTTCCACCGATACGCCGATGTATTCCGCTTGCTCCGTAGTTAATTCTTCCAATTCAACACCAATATGAGCTAAGTGTAAACGAGCTACTTTCTCATCTAAATGCTTAGGTAAAGTATAAACTTTCTTTTCGTATTGATCTGTATTTGTCCAAAGCTCTAACTGAGCCAAAGTTTGGTTTGTGAATGAATTGGACATAACAAAAGATGGATGTCCTGTTGCACAGCCTAAGTTTACTAACCTTCCTTCAGCCAAAAGAATAATATCTTTTCCATCGATGGTATATTTATCTACCTGCGGTTTGATTTCAACTTTAGTATCTCCATAGTTATCATTTAACCAAGCTACATCAATTTCATTATCGAAGTGTCCGATATTACAAACCACAGCTTTATCTTTCAATGCTTTAAAATGTTCTGAACGAATAATATCTTTGTTGCCTGTTGTTGTTACCACAATATTAGCCTCTTTTACCGCATCAGCCATTTTTTTCACTTCAAAGCCTTCCATTGCAGCTTGTAATGCACAGATAGGATCAATCTCAGTAACGATCACGCGAACACCCGCAGAACGTAATGACTCTGCAGAACCTTTACCTACATCACCATATCCTGCTACAATAGCTACTTTTCCTGCTAGCATTAAATCAGTAGCACGACGAATTGCATCAACTAAAGATTCACGACATCCGTATTTATTATCGAATTTAGACTTTGTAACAGAATCGTTTACATTAATGGCTGGTAAGTGAAGAGAACCGTTCTTCATACGTTCATACAAACGATGAACTCCTGTTGTAGTTTCTTCTGATAGTCCTTTGATACCATCGATTAATTCAGGGAACTGATCAAACACCATATTCGTCAAATCACCACCATCATCTAATATCAGGTTTAATGGCTGACGCTCTTCTCCGAAGAACAAAGTTTGTTCTATACACCAGTTAAACTCTTCCTCATTCATACCTTTCCACGCATAAACGGGAATACCTGCGGCAGCAATAGCAGCAGCGGCATGATCTTGAGTGGAAAAGATGTTACATGAAGACCAGGAAACATCTGCGCCTAATTCAACAAGGGTTTCAATTAATACTGCGGTTTGAATAGTCATATGTAAACATCCCGCAATACGTGCTCCTTTTAAGGGTTTAGAGGCTCCAAATTCTTCGCGTAAGGACATTAATCCCGGCATTTCTGCTTCTGCTAATTCTATTTCTTTACGACCCCACTCTGCTAAAGAAATATCTTTTACTTTGTAAGGAACGTAGGTAGTTTCTAATGATGACATAGTTTTACTTTTTGTTTATAGAAGCACAAAATTACTTGATAACCAAATCAATTCAAAACCGTTGACGCATTATTCGGAATAAATTGACATTTTCTTGAGGATATCAACTTGACGATGGCATCTTTTAAAACTATATTTGCATAAATCATTAAGGAAAATAATATGTATCCAGAATATCTAGTAGCTCCAATGCGTCAAGAATTAGTAGACGCTGGATTTCAAGAACTAAAATCTGCTGAGGAAGTTGAGCATGCAATCCCTTCCGAAGGAACTGTATTTGTAGTAGTAAACTCTGTATGTGGTTGTGCTGCTGCTAATGCCCGTCCAGCTGCTAAAGCTGCTGTTAAAAATGAAAAACATCCTGATAAGTTAGTAACTGTATTTGCCGGAATGGAAAAAGATGCAGTTGACAAAGCTCGTCAATTTATGTTACCTTACCCTCCATCCTCGCCTGCAATGGCTCTATTTAAAGATGGTCAGTTGGTACATATGATAGAAAGGCATATGATCGAAGGCAGACCCGCTCAAATGATTGCAGACAACCTTGTTGCTGCTTTCGATGAGTTCTGCTAACATTCATTGTATTTTGATTTTTGAATAACGAAAGAGCTTCTTTTAAATTTAAAAGAAGCTCTTTCTATTAGGTTCTGACTTCTATCAGATTCTATTTCAGCTTTTCTTATTACATTTGTACTTTATCCTCCTATCACGATGATGAAACTAAAAACAAACCTAATTTATCTATTCTTCATAAGCTTGTTCCTGAGTTGTACAACCCATAAGCAAATTGACTTAATCGTTTATAATGCGAAGGTATACACCGTTGATTCTTTATTTTCGACTGCTGAAGCTTTTGCCATAAACAACGGGGTAATTGTTGAAGTAGGACGATCACAAGATTTACTCAACAAATTTGATGCAAAAGAAGAAATTGATGTAGAAGGTAAATTTATCTATCCGGGATTTTATGATGCGCATGCACATTTCTTTATGTTAGCTGAAGCGATGGATGAAGTGAACCTTGTTGGATCCAAATCCTATGATGAAGTACTTGATCGTTTAAAGATTTATGTTGTCAATAATCCGGGTAAGAAATGGATCATTGGAAACGGCTGGGATCAAAACCTATGGGAGGATAAGAATTTCCCCACAAAAGATTCTATTGATAAATATTTTCCTGATATCCCGATCTATTTAACGCGAGTAGATTATCATGCTGCACTCGCAAATTCAAAAGCATTAGAAAAGGCTGGATTAGATAGTGCTTATTTCGTTGAAGGTGGATTAATATCCGTAAATGAAGAAGGTCTTCCTGACGGAATTCTAATTGATAATGCCATGCAATTAGTCAGGGATCATATCCCTAAAGAGCAAAATTCTGGTTTATTAAAAATTCTCAGAAGGGCCCAAGATTCATTACTATCCGTAGGATTAACGAGTATCGTCGATGCAGGATTGACAAAAGACCAGATTGAGTCTTTAAAAATATTCTATAATGAGGATTCGCTATCCATTAGAGATTATGCAATGGTTGCGGCGACGCCCGAAAGCGTAAAGGAATACCTTCGATCAGGGACCTATGAATCAGAACGTTTAACAGTGCGTTCGTTCAAATTGATGGCAGACGGTGCTTTGGGTTCTCGCGGAGCCTGTTTATTACACCCTTACCACGACGCCCCAACAAATGGTTTCTTATTACAAAGTCCGGAAGAGTTTGATAAAGTCATCAAGAGACTGGCAAATAGTACTTTTCAGGTAAATACTCATGCTATAGGTGATTCAGCTAATAGAATTATCCTGGATACATACGGCAAATACTTAAAGGATGGCAAAAAGCGCAGATGGAGAATTGAACATGCACAGATTATTGCAGCAAATGACTTCCGGAAGTTTAAAGACTTTCAAATTATCCCATCGGTACAACCGACACATGCCACCTCGGATATGTACTGGGCAGAAGATAGAATTGGGCCCGAAAGAATGAAAGGTGCGTATGCCTATAAAAAACTTCTGGAGGAATACGGGTTATTAGCTCTTGGAAGTGACTTCCCCGTAGAACACTATAATCCTCTATATGGATTTCATGCTGCAGTTGCCCGCGTAGATAAACAAGGTTATCCTCAGGGAGGTTTTCAGATTGAAGGTGCTATCAGTAGGGAACAAGCACTCAAAGGGATGACAATCTGGGCAGCTTATTCCTGCTTTCAAGAAAATAAGAGAGGAAGTATTGAAAAAGGTAAAGATGCTGATTTTGTTATTTTAGAGGATGACATCATGACCGCAGCAAATGAGAAACTTCGAGACATCAAGACATTAAGAACCGTTATTGCGGGAGAGACCGTTTTTCTGAAGGACGCGAAATAGTAAGCTTAAAACCAAGATAACGGGAATTCCAATAATAGAAAATAAGAATAAAAAGTACTTCAGGAAGTAGGCTGAGAGATAATCGCGGTCTACTTCTTGTCCTTTATAAACAGTACCGAAACCGGTTTTAAAATAATTATGAACCTGAGCCATTTTCACAAAAGCATCGTACTGATTTCCCCTTGGGTAAGCTTCCAGATAACGGAATTCCCGGATATTCATTCGTCTAAAATGAGTTAAAGAACTATTTACAAACTCATCATCTCTTCCCTCTTGCAATTCTGCTTTTGTAAATGTTTGATGATAATCAAAAGCCAACCAGGCTTTAGCAAAAGTTTGGTATGCGTCCTCTCTGGAAAAAACAGGGACGATAAATAGAACATTAACCTCTAATCTTTTTGAACTAAATAATCCTGGCTTTGATACCGTTTTTAAAGGAATTACCCTCATTCTATCTACATACCAATCTTCTACATCCAAAAAAGCAGGTCTCTCATGAGCCTTAAGTTCATTAATACTTTGTAGTCTCTTCACTTGTCCAAAATTATATCGCAAGCTTTGACTTAAGGGTATAAAAAAAATAACGGTTAATACAGGAATGCCTATGAAGAGAAGTAAATTAGAAATTAGCCCATTAAAAGGGTTCACTTCAGCCGAGGAAATCTTAAACAAGCTATTCTTAAAGATGAATAAAAGCAATAAACTAATTATCAGCGGAAACAACCAGGTAAACCAAGTCGGCCAGTTCGCATTCCAATTATAAATTATTAAAGCATAGATAGCACCAATGAGCAATAAAGATCCCATCTCGAAGAGTAATAAAGGAAGGAAAAATCTTTTGAAGAACATACCGAAATCCAATTGGTTAATCCTTAAAAATAAAAAATCCTTAGAGATTTCTAAGGATTTAATTTCTTATTGCATATCGAATAGATGTTTCTCGGCATGGTATGAAGATCTTACCAGCGGTCCGGATTCGACATATTTGAATCCCATCTTTAGTCCGATTTCTTTATATTTTTCAAATTGTTGAGGACTTACCCAATCTATCACCGGGTGGTGAGCTTTCGTAGGTTGCAAATATTGACCAATAGTCAAGATATCTACCCCTACATTGTATAAGTCTTGCATCGTTTCGATTACATCTTCTTCAGTTTCACCAAGACCTAACATTATACCAGATTTCGTCCGTAGTCCGGCATCAGAGATCCGGCGTAGACATTCTAATGATCGATCATATTTTGCCTGGATACGAACCTCCCGAGTTAATCTTCTTACTGTCTCGATGTTGTGCGACACCACTTCCGGGCGAACGGCTAATACGCGATCAAGGTTTTCCCACTGTCCCTTAAAATCAGGAATTAAAGTTTCCAAAGTAGTATCAGGACTTTCTCTGCGAATTGCTAAGATGGTCTCTGCCCAAATGGTAGAACCACCATCTTTTTGATCATCACGGTCCACTGAGGTAATCACACAATGTTTTACCTGCATAAGCTTCACAGAATTAGCAACCCGATTAGGTTCATCCCAATCAACAGCTAATGGTCTACCCGTAGCAACGGCACAGAATGAACACGAACGCGTACAAATATTTCCTAGAATCATAAAGGTAGCCGTACCTGCTCCCCAACATTCACCCATGTTAGGACAGTTACCACTTTCACAGATCGTATGTAGCTTATGTTCGTCAACCAGAGTTCTTACATGTCGGTACTCTTTTCCAACAGGCAATTTAACCCGCAACCAATCAGGTTTGCGTTGGGTCTGGTTTGCTGGGATTACAGGAAGTTCAATCATGCTACAAAGTTAATCATATTTAAATTATTAACATTCATTGAATGTTAGGATAATCTCATAAAAGTTTTGTCACAAGTTTATTGTTTTACATACTACTATTTTTTTAAGATATTTGCTTTAAATCAACCCCTATTATCCATTATGGTTAATTTACTTCAAAAACTATTGGTTCTTATTTGTTTAGCTCCGCTAACTCTTAAAGCCCAAGACCAGGAAATAGCGATTATCCCCCGTCCTACTAATGTTGTAGCCCATGATGGGGAATTTAACTTAAATCAATCCATCAATTTATATTTTACAGAGGATTTTTCTGATTTAAAAGACCTCCTGAGTGAGGTTCCGGGACTGCGAATAGGAAACTCAGAACTTATCAAAAAGGTCAAAAGACAGCATAATACTGGTATTCGACTACTCAGGGCAGAAGAATATGACCATGTAGATCCTAAAGGTTATTTGCTTGAAGTAGATGAACAAGGTATTCTCTTGAAGGCACATTCTGCACAAGCCATGTTGCCGGGCATTTATACCTTGGCCCAATTAAGTTATTTAAATGATACGACATCCTTGCCTTGTGTAAAGATTGACGATAAACCAAGGTTTGAATACCGAGGTCTACATCTTGATGTATCACGAAATTTTATGCCTTTTGACTTTTTAAAAAAATATATTGACCTGATGGCAATCTATAAGTTCAACTATTTTCATTGGCATTTAACTGATGGTGCAGGTTGGCGATTAGAGATCAAACAATACCCGGAGTTAACGAAAAAGGCGGCCTGGAGAACACATACCCTTTGGAAAGATTGGTGGAATAATGGAAGACAATACGTAGAACAAGGAAGTCCGAATGCGAGTGGTGGATATTACACCCAAGAGCAAGCAAAAGAATTAGTTGCTTACGCTTTAAAACGTGGCATTACGATTATCCCTGAAATAGAAATGCCTGGGCATTCTGAAGAAGTCCTGGCGATTTATCCGGAGTTATCTTGCACCGGCACCCCCTATACCCAAGGGGAATTTTGTTTGGGCAATGAGAACACCTATCAATTCTTAAAAAATGTACTGGATGAAGTAATTGCAATTTTCCCGTCGCAATACATCCACATTGGTGGAGATGAAGCCGATAAATCACATTGGAAAACCTGTCCAAAATGCCAGGCTTTGATGCTTAAAGATAGCTTGAAGTCTGAAGAAGAACTTCAAAGTTATGCTATTCGCCAAATAGACGAATATTTACAAGCTAAAGGACGAAAATTAATAGGATGGGACGAAATCCTACAGGGTGGATTGTCTCCTGGAGCTACAGTAATGAGCTGGAGAGGTGAAGAAGGCGGTATTCAATCTGCAAATGCAGGTCATGATGTCATCATGACCCCTAGTGGATATTTATATTTCGATAGCTACCAAACAGATCCAAGAACACAACCTGAAGCAATTGGAGGATATTTACCTTTAGAAAAAGTATATAGCTATAATCCAATCCCAAATGAATTACCTGAAGACAAGAGAAAACATATACTGGGAGCTCAAGCCAACGTATGGACAGAATATATCCCTAACTTCCAACAGGTAGAATATATGGTTTTCCCGCGGGCACTGGCACTTTCCGAAGTGCTGTGGACTGATCAGGAAAATAGATCATGGAAGGATTTTCAAAAAAGACTTCAGAAACAATATGCTATTCTTCAGAAATTGGAAGTAAATTATTATCGTCCTTCGTATAATGTGATTAATAAAATTGAATTCGACTCAGTACAAGTAAAAAATATAGTAAGCTTAACTTCAGATCAGTTTAAACCTATTATTAGGTATACAACAGATGGCACAGAACCTAAGAAGAACTCTACACTATACAATCTACCTATTGAATTATCTCAATCCGCGGTCATAAAAGCAGCCTCTTTTTTAGATTCTGCTAAAGTAAGTCCTGCTGTGACCATTGAGTTAGATGTTCATAAGGCCATTGGGAAAGAAGTAACTTATAAAACCCCGTGGGAAGGCTATCCGGCTCAGGGTAATAGAACATTAACCAATGGTATTAAAGGAACACTCTCCTATCAGGATGGACAATGGCAAGGTTTTACCAAGGGATTTGATGCGATCATTGATTTTGAAAGAAGAGAAGAAATAAAATCAGTAGCATTAAATTTTATGCAGATACCTGGGCCGGGAGTTTATTTTCCGGGAGAATTTACAGTATTGGTATCTGATAACGGAAAAAGTTATAGAGAACTTGGAACAGTAAAAAATCAAATCGGCACATCAGATCCATCATTGAAATTCCAAAAATTTGAAATAAAACCCGAAAAGCCGATTATGGCGAGATATATTCAAGTCAAGGCGACCAATCCAATGAATGGGTATTTGTTTGCAGATGAAATTATTGTTTATTAAAAAATGGGAAAGTACATTTTTACATGAAATAATTCGTTCATTATTAAAATAAAATGTAACTTTGCACTCCGACAAAGCAGTCGGAAAATCACCTCTCATTAAGGCAATCTCTGTCTGCAACAGTCCACATAATTTATTTGTATTTAACAATTGAAATAAAAAATAATGCCTAGAAACACCTCCATCAATTCGGTATTAATCATTGGATCTGGACCTATTGTTATTGGTCAAGCCTGTGAGTTTGATTATTCAGGATCACAAGCAGCCTTATCATTAAAAGAAGAAGGAATTTCCGTATCCATTATTAACTCAAACCCAGCTACGATTATGACTGATAACGTCGTAGCAGATCACGTTTACTTACTACCCTTAACTTGCGAAAGTATCGAACAGATTCTCCAGGAACGCCAAATCGACGCTGTTCTTCCAACCATGGGTGGTCAGACAGCTTTGAATCTTTGCATCGAGGCCTCTAACCGTGGCCTTTGGGAGAAATACAATACTAAAGTTATAGGAGTAGACGTTGCTGCTATCGAAAAAACGGAGAATCGTGAGGAATTCCGTCAATTAATGATCGATATCGGTATAGGTGTAGCAAATTCTAAGATAGCTAACTCTTTCTTGGAAGGTAAAGAAGCTGCACAGCTAATCGGATTTCCACTGGTAATCCGCCCTTCATATACGCTTGCAGGAACCGGAGGTGGTTTTGTGCATAAAAAAGAAGATTTCGACGCCGCTTTAAACAGAGGGTTACATGCATCTCCTACACACGAAGTCTTGGTTGAGCAAGCTGTTTTAGGATGGAAGGAATTTGAATTAGAATTATTACGTGATTCTAATGATAATGTTATCATTATCTGTACCATCGAAAACTTCGACCCAATGGGGATACACACTGGTGACTCGATCACTGTAGCTCCAGGGATGACGCTTTCTGATAAGTGTTATCAAGATATGCGTAATCAGGCAATCAAGATGATGCGCTCAATTGGTAATTTCGCGGGTGGTTGTAATGTGCAGTTTTCTGTAAATCCTGAAAATGAAGAAATCATTGCCATCGAAATTAATCCTCGTGTATCTCGTTCATCAGCTCTGGCTTCAAAAGCAACAGGTTATCCAATTGCTAAGATCGCTGCGAAATTAGCTATCGGATATAATTTGGATGAATTACAGAACCAAATCACTAAAAATACTTCAGCATACTTTGAACCTACTTTAGACTACGTAATCGTTAAGGTTCCACGTTTTAACTTCGACAAATTCAAAGGTGCCAATAAAGAATTGGGGCTACAGATGAAAGCAGTAGGTGAAGTTATGGCAATTGGCCGTACATTCATCGAAGCTTTACAGAAAGCAGCTCAATCATTAGAAACTGGTCGTGCCGGCTTAGGCGCTGATGGTCGGCAATCCAGAAACCTGGAAGAAATCATGTACAGCCTGGAACATCCAAGTGCAGACCGCCTTTTCCATGTTAAAGATGCATTCGAATTAGGGGTACCTCTTGAATCTATTCGTAAAGTAACTCATATTGACAAATGGTTCTTAGTACAAATACAGGAACTTGTTCAGTTAGAAACTGAATTACGTAGATACCAATTGAATAATATCCCTCGCGACTTCTTCATGACCCTAAAACAAAAAGGTTACTCTGATGTACAGATCGCCTGGCTATTAGGCAACACAACGGAAGATGAGGTATATGCGCGCCGTAAAGAATTAGGAATCCGTAGGGTTTACAAAATGGTAGATACTTGTGCGGCAGAATTCCCGGCTCAAACTCCTTACTATTACTCAACTTTTGAAGACGAGAACGAATCTATCGCTTCTGATCGCAAGAAAATCATCGTTCTTGGTTCCGGACCGAATCGTATAGGTCAAGGTATTGAGTTCGACTACTCTTGTGTACACGGATTATTAGCAGCTAAAGAATGTGGATATGAAGCAATCATGGTTAACTGTAACCCTGAAACGGTATCTACAGACTTTAATATGGCTGATAAATTATACTTCGAACCCGTATTCTGGGAACATGTTCGTGAAATCATTGAGCTTGAAAAGCCAGAAGGTGTTATTGTTCAGCTAGGTGGTCAGACTGCCTTGAAGATGGCTGAGCGCTTAGAAGCTGAAGGCATCAAAATTATTGGTACGGACTCTGCAAACATGGACTTAGCAGAAGATCGTGGTAGTTTCTCTGATTTATTGAAAGACTTAGATATCCCTTATCCTAAATATGGTGTAGCAACTTCAGCAGAGGAAGCTATAGTCGTAGCAAATGAAGTTGGATATCCGGTATTAGTTCGCCCTTCCTATGTATTAGGGGGACAAGGAATGAGCATCGTGATCAATGATGAGGATTTGGAAAAAGCAGTAGTAAACCTATTGAAAAACCTTCCTGGTAATCATATATTGATTGACCACTTCTTGGATAGAGCGGAGGAAGCCGAGTCAGATTCAATCTCTGATGGTGATGATGTTCATATCATCGGTATGATGGAACATATTGAACCTGCGGGAATTCACTCCGGAGATTCTTCAGCAGTATTACCTCCATTCAGTTTATCTGAAAATGTTCAGAAGAAAATGGAAGAATACACGGTTAAGCTGGCAAAAGCTTTGAACGTAAGAGGTTTATTAAACATCCAATTCGCAATCAAAGATGAGAATGTATATGTGATCGAGGCAAACCCTCGTGCTTCACGTACGGTTCCATTCATTGCTAAAGCTTACGATGTTCCATATATCAATATCGCTACAAAAGTGATGTTAGGTCATAACAAATTAAAGGACTTCACTATCGAACGTAAGTTACAAGGTTATGCGATTAAAGAACCTGTATTTTCATTCTCTAAATTCCCAGAGGTTGATAAACAATTAGGCCCTGAAATGAAATCTACAGGTGAATCTATCCGTTTTATCAAAGATTTAAATGATCCTCACTTCAGAGAATTGTATAATAAAAAATCAATGTTCCTGAATGCTCAATAGTAATATTCAGACATTTGATAAAAAACAACAGATCAGACACTTTAGTCTTAAATATTAAAAAAGAAAGCCGTATTAATACGGCTTTCTTTGTCTATTGTCTGACTTCTAATATCTTATATGTCTCTCACACATCTAAACCCAACATTATTCGTTGGGGAATTGATTTCGCCCTTACCTCTACTTCCTGCTTTATATCTTTCACAGTAATCATCATTACATAGAAATGATCCCCCGCGTTGTACACGTTTAACTGCTCCTGGTTCTTGCGGATCATAAGAGTCAGCTGGTCCTTTAGGATTTTCTGTTGAACTATGTTGATAGTAATCCGGTCTGTAATAATCTGAACACCATTCCCATACATTTCCTTCCATATCATACAAGCCATAGGCATTTGCAGGAAAAGACTTGACAGGAGAGGTTGTTTCAAACCCATCTTCTTTCGAATTCTTTGTAGGAAATTCACCTTGATATATATTAGCTAACCATTTACCATTTTCTAACTTCTCTGCTCCCCAATAGTAAGTCTCTTGATTGTGTTTTCCTCCTTTTGCAGCATACTCCCATTCCGCTTCGGTTGGTAATCTCTTCCCTGCCCACTTAGCATAGGCTTCCGCATCCTCATAAGCTAATTGAGTAACAGGATGATTTTCCTTTCCCTCTATCGAGCTATCAGGTCCCTCAGGATGCCTCCAATTGGCATCAGGGATATATTCCCACCATTGAAGATGATTGTGTAATCCTTTAACTTCTGCTGGCGCTTTAAATACTGCTGATCCGGGCACTAATATTGCAGGATCTACCCCGGGAAAATCTTTCGGATTTAACGGACGTTCCGCAACTGTAACATAGCCCGTCGCTTTCACGAAAGCTGCAAACTGAGCATTCGTTACCTCATGTGTATCTATATAAAAACTATTGACAGTTACTTTATGAATAGGTTGTGCATCCTGAAAATTGTTACTCCCCATTTCAAATGTTCCCCCCTCTATCATGACCATTTCTGCTTTATCTTCACCAATAAGTTCAATCGAAAGAGAATCTTTTTGAAGATTTACAAATCGTGAAGGAATTGCGGAGGTATGACATACAGCAACTGAATCTGAAAACACCACCTTATCTTGGTTCTGTGCACCAGATTGACATGCTGTAAACATTAATAAAGTTATAGGCAGGAATCTTAGTAATTGCATATAGGATAGGTTTAAATATCTTTCCTACAAAGATAACAGAGTATTTTAAAAAAATACCAAAGACTAGTTTATTAATAGATATTGAACAAAAAAAAAAGCTGCCTTTTTGAGGCAGCTTAACAAAAATATTTAATTTCTATTTATTGTACATTTAATTGAACATCCTTTGACTCAACCTTTGCACGGATTGTTGTATTTCCACCGCCTTTCAAAGTCATGTCATGAGGTTTGTTGGTCTTCCAATTTCCTCTTGTAAAGTCAGGGATATCAACTGTTCTGCTATTTTTAGCCACTGAGTCAACACTCAACGGAACAATAGCACTCCAGGATGCACCATCATAAACTGTTTGATCCAACGGTAAACCATTACGTAAACAGTCAATTAATCTCCAATCCATCATAAAGTCCATACCACCATGACCGCCAACTTGTTTAGCTTGCTCACCGATGAATTTTACTAATTCAGGTGTATATTGCTCATACAATGCTTTTAATTCTTCTGGTTTTACAAAACTATGTCCAAAAGCGATACCTTCTTTAGGATATTTCTGAGCAAAACCTTTTGTACCGCTCAATAAGTGAATACGAGAATAGGGTCTTGGAGAAGTAACATCATGTTGAACCATTAACGTCTTTCCTTTTTCAGTTTTGATCAAGGTAGTGTCCATGTTACCTCTATATTTTTTGCCGACAAACTCGTTAAAGAAGGAATCAGTACCTGCTAATTCTCTAGCTTTATCAGCCATCATAAAGTCATTGGACTGCATGGCTACCAAATGGTTCATTTTATCCCCACAGTTGATATTCATACACTGTGCAATTGGACCAATTCCGTGAGTAGGGTATAAATTCCCGTTCATTTTTATATTCTCACGCAATCTCCACATATTATCGTAGCCATTCTTATCGAAGTTCAGACTTAATAGATCGTGGATATAAGCACCTTCAGCATGTACTAATTCACCAAATAAGCCTTGACGAACCATATTTAAGGTCAGCATTTCAAAGAAATCATAGCAACAGTTCTCCAGCATCATACAGTGCTTCTTGGTTGCTTCAGATGTTTTAACAACTTCCCAAATCTCAGAAACTGTTAAACCGATAGGAACTTCTGTAGCGGCATGAGCCCCAGCCTTCATTGCTTCAATAGCCATTGGAGCATGTAATTCCCATGGAGTACAGATATAAACTAAATCTAACTCTTCATTCTTTAACATGGATTTCCATCCATCATCGCCAGAATAAGCTTTTGCTTCTTTAAGTCCTTTTTTGGTAAGGATAGTTTGTGCTTTAGTAACTCGATCAGCATGGCGATCGCACAATGCTACGATCTCAGCACCCTCGATGTATGATATACGATCCACAGCACCTGGACCACGCATACCTAGTCCTATGATAGCAACTTTTACTTTATCTATTTTAGGGGCTGCAAATCCAGACATGTTAAAATTTGGAGCTGCAAAAACTTCATTTTGCAAAGAAGGCAAGGTTATCGCAACACTAGACAATAATGACGCCTTTTTCAAAAAATCTCTACGGGAGTTATTCATGGTATAAATTTATTTTCAAACTAAAATACAAAATTAAGGGGGACGAGGTCCCCCTATAAATCACCTATTTTAAAACAAACTAAACAGTCAAATTTTCGATTTATCACAAATTATTAAACGGTATAATTTGGTTAAGGGGCTTGATTATCAAACCACTAATACAATAATAATATGATTTTCGATAAAACAAAAACTATTTAGAAACGCAAACGTTTGTTCAATTTACACAACCGATTGTCTTTATGTCATTTTCTCGAGACAATAGGCTATAAATTGATATTTCCTATCATTTCCTTTAATTCCAGCTCGGAAAGTTTAGCTTGTAAGCGGGATGAATTAAACCTAGAAACCGCGTTTATAAAGTTTTCCTGTGCATCGCGAAACTCTACTGCGGAAATTGTCCCGATTTTATACTTTTCCAACGTGATATTTAAATTTTGCCTTGCTATATCCGCATTTTTCTCCTCCAATCTTGCTAAAGAAAGATTCGTTTGGTAGGTCTGATAGGCCGTCGACATCGCAGTTTTGATTAATAAATTCTGCTGATCGATCATCAGATTTGAATTATCAATCTGAATCTTTGCTACTCTTTCATTCCGTCTTTGGTTGAACCCGTCAAAAATATTAATGGAAGCTGTTATTCCATAATTTAATCCTCGTGAATTGGAACTCGAAACAAACCCCAAACTCGATTCTGACTCTGAAAAATTATAACCCGTATTCAATCGAATAACAGGATAACGGTTTCCTTTAATCGTCTTTAGGTTCAGTTCTGCTATTCTTTTATTGATAGCAATAATCTGTAAGTCCGGATTATATTCTTTTGCTTTAGCCACCAATTCATCATAGATTAATGAATCATCATATTCAACTTCTCGTTCTACGTCAAATTTTATATCCAGCTCCCGGGCCATCAAACTATTCAAATTGACCTTTAGATTCTCCACTACATTTGCTTGTCTCAAACGGTTAGATTCATCCTCATTTAGATTGACCTGAACATTTAACACTTCCAATCTAGACGCTTTCCCTATCATAAAACGATTTTCGGCAGTTTTTAATCTATCCATAGAAATATTAATACTGGAATCTATTGCATTTAATAAATTCTGCTGCTCAACGATCGTATAATAAGTAGAAATAACATCAGATACCTTCTCTAAAATCGTACGCTTTAATTCGTATTCACCTTGTTTTTGTAATTCTTTTAATTGTTCATACCTTGAAAACATAGCAAAGCCATCGAATATGGTCCAACCAATGGTAACACCATAAGTCATACTATTATTCTTGGCATTGTTTAAAGACCTTTTTTCTCCATTTGATTGAACTTGGGAAGAGTTCATTAAACTATTGCTTTGAGAAAAATTACCGGTTACACTTGGCAACATTCCGGCATTTCCATAGGTCATGTTTTCCTCAGCTATTTTAAGTTCATTTTGCGATAGTTTTATCTCAAAATTATTTTCCAAGGCAATTTGTACAGCATCTTTTACAGTCAATAGTCCTTGTGCTTTTATAACCGACATCGAACACAACACAAACAAGCATATTACGACTGATCTCTTCATTTTATTCTTCAATTTCTTGTAATTCTGGATGTAAATTTTTCTTTCTGGACATCATCAGATAGAAAGCAGGTATAACAAATAGTGTTAATATTAAAGCAAAGATAGTTCCTCCTACAATCACCACCCCCATACCAATTCTACTGGTAGATGCAGCTCCCAATGAAAGCGCAATCGGAAGTGCTCCTAATGCAATGGCTAAAGATGTCATTAAAATTGGTCTTAACCTTGCTTCTGACGCTGTAACTACAGCATCATATTTTGAATATCCTTCCTCACGAAGCTGATTGGCAAATTCTACAATTAGAATACCGTTCTTCGTAACCAAACCGATTAACATAATGGTACCGATTTGGGAGAATATATTCCAGGATTGACCAAACAACCATAAAGAAAACATAGCCCCTGCAACAGCCATTGGTACCGTTATAATGATAATAATAGGGTCTATAAAACTTTCAAACTGTGCAGCTAAAATCAAGAATATTAATAATACCGCCAATCCAAAAGCAAACATCGTATTTGAACCACTTTCCACAAAATCGCGTGATTCTCCTCCTAAATCGGTGGTAAAAGACTCGTCTAATACCCTATCTTTAATAGCTTCCATCGCCTGTATTCCATCCCCCATACTCCTTCCCGGTGCCAGACCTGCTGATACTGTGGCCGACATATAACGATTATTATGGAATAACTGCGGCGGGCTACTTCGCTCCTCAATTTCCACAATATTGTCCAATTGTATTAATTGGCCCTGATTATTTTTTACGTAGATGGAAGCAAGATCCATAGGGGTTGAACGGTCTTTGCGATCAAACTGTCCCATAACCTGATATTGCTTACCATTCATCATAAAATATCCGAATCGCTGCCCTGATAAGGACATCTGCAAGGTTTGAGCTACGTCCAATACGGAAACACCTAAAGATTGAGCCTTTTCACGGTCTATACTAACATATACCTCCGGCTTATTGAATTTCAAATTGACATCCGTAATGGAGAAGGTATTATCTTTGCTCAGCTCTTCCATAAATTCCGGAATCTTTTCTTCCAGTTTCTGGAAATTTGGGGCCTGTATAATATACTGTATTGGCATTCCTCCTCTACGATTGACAGAGATGGTCGGCTGTTGCGAGACAGAAACCCTTCCTTCAGAAAATTGCTTAGTAAGATTAGATAGGTCATCCGCAATTTCTTGTTGAGTTCTTTCTCGCTCACCGGGTTGAACCAACCCTAAACGAACAAATCCCGAGTTTGAAGAAGCAGAACCGAAACCCGGAGAGGTAATCACTAAACTTACCTTCTTTTCAGGAACAGAATCATTAATCAACATCGTTAATTCCGTCATGAAACGATCCATATAGTCGTATGAAATCCCTTCGGGAGCACTTGCTCTTACACTGACATAGCTTCTGTCATCATAAGGAGCGGTTTCTTTTGGTAATAGTTGATAGAAAAAATATATTAAAGCGAAACATCCAATAATAGTGGCAAAACTCAGCCACTTCATTTTTAGAAAGCTCTTCAGGTATCCTGCGTACTCCAAATTCATCATCTCAAAATACTTCTCCGTACGCATGTAGAATTTGGATCGCTTTTGTTCTCCTCCCTTCATCAAATATGCATTTAACATGGGGGTTAAAGTCAAAGAAACAAAAGCCGAAATCAGTACAGCGGCACCTATGACGACTCCAAATTCCCGAAACAATCTCCCAACAAAACCCTCCAAAAAGATTACCGGTAAGAATACTGCTGCTAAGGTGATGGAAATCGAAATAACTGCAAAGAAAATCTCATTTGATCCTTTTATAGCAGCCTGTATCGGAGGCATCCCTTCTTCTACCTTTTTAAAGATATTCTCTGTTACAACAATTCCATCATCAACCACTAAACCTGTTGCTAAAACTATTGCTAAAAGAGTCAACACATTTATCGAAAATCCACAAAGGTACATGATAAAGAAAGTGGCGATCAAGGATACCGGGATATCAACTAATGGTCGGAATGCAATTGACCAATTACGGAAAAACAAATAGATAATCAGTATTACTAATACAATAGCAATCCCTAATGTTTCTACTACTTCCAACACTGCTCGCTTTACAAATAACGTATTATCAATAGCGATATTCAATTCAAACCCTTCCGGAAGCTCATTCTGTAATTTATCATATTCCTGATAAAAATGATTGGCAATATCAAGATAATTAGTTCCCGGTTGAGGAATAATTGCCAGACTCACCATCGGGTATCCGGAATCGGACATCTTAGTTTCAAAATTTTCTGCTTCTAATGCCGCATTTCCTACATCGGAAAACCTGACGGTTCGGTTATTATCCGAACGGATAATAATACTGTTAAACTCTTCTTCCGTAGCAAGGTTACCAATTGTTTTAATTGCTAGTTCAGTATTGGCACCTGTCAGTTTCCCGGATGGTAATTCAACATTTTGAGAAGTTAAAGCATTTCTAACATCCAAAACGGTCAATCCATAAGATGCCAGTTTAACAGGATCAATCCATAAACGCATCGCATATTTTTTCTGACCCCAAATTTGGATCGAACTGACACCAGGAATGGTCTGCAATCGCTGCGCTATAACATTTTCAGCATAATCAGAAAGCTCCAACACATTTTTGCTGGCACTTTGCATGGTCATTGTAATGATAGGCTCAGAATCTGCATCGGCCTTTGATACCACCGGAGGTGCATCTATATCTTGAGGTAAACTTCGCTGCGCCTGAGAAACCTTATCTCGAACATCATTGGCAGCCTCCTCCAGGTTTTTTTCCAGATTAAACTCTATCGTAATATTACTAGACCCTTGATTAGATGATGAAGATATGTTTCTGATCCCGTCAATTGAATTGATCGCCTTTTCTAAGGGTTCAGTAATCTGCGATTCAATAATATCCGCATTTGCTCCGGCATAATTTGTCCTTACCGAAATCTGCGCAGGGTCAATGGAAGGAAATTCTCTGACTCCGAGAAAAGTATATCCTATAATCCCAAATAAGATAAGGATTAGGTTCATAACTATCGTCAGAACCGGACGTTTTATACTTAAGGTAGATAAACTCATTTCGATATTTTATTGTAGGGTTACATTTACTGGAGAACCATTTCTTAGAGACATGACACCAGAGGTCAATACCGTATCTCCTTCCTGAATTCCTGAAGTAACCAATACATCTTTATCAGTCCTTGCACCGGTTTCAACCAAAACCTCATTTGCAAGACCATTTTTAAGTACAAAAATCATCTTTCCGTTCTGAATAGGAATTAATGCTTCTGCTGGAACCAACAGACCATTATCAAGTGTTTCCAATGGGAAGATGATATTGGCAAATGTTCCCGGAATTATATTTCCTGAAGTATTAGATGTAATAGCTTTGACCAATAGTGTTCTTGTATTTGCCTCTACTGCGGGCTCCGTAGCATAAATCTTAGCAGTGAAATCCCCCGCTACCCCCTGCACATTAAATTTAATCTCATTATTTACGCTTACTTTATTCGCATACTTCTCAGGAATAGAAAAAGAAACCTTCAATCTATTGGTATTTACTAATTGAGCAAGATTAACAGTTGGTGTGACATAGCTACCTTTGGAAATATTCCTTAATCCAATTGTACCTGAAAATGGAGCTCGGATGACCGTTTTACTCAATTGAGCTCGGATTAATTGAATTTGGGATTGAGCAGTTCGAAAATCAGCACTTGCAATATCATATTCCTCCTGAGAAATAGCTTCCTTTTCCAAAAGAAGTTTTGCTCTTCTCTCATTTTCAGCTGCCAAGTTATTACGAGTCACAGCCTGCGCCAATTGAGCTTGTAATTCAGCATCATTAATGGTCAACAAGGTCTGTCCTTGGCTTACTTTACCCCCTTCCGAAAAATTAATACTTTCTACGATACCCGAAACTTCTGTATGAAGTTCTATTTGTTCATCCGCTTCAATAGAACCTGATAATGAGAGAAAATCAGAAAAAGGTTGACCTTGCACAACTTTTCCATAAACCTTCATAGCAGAACGAGCGCCTCTAGGACCATTTTGTTGTGCAGCCTTCTCTTTGTTTTTATTGATCCTGTAATAGACCAACCCGCCAATAATAATAACGGATAATAAAATAATGATAACTGAATTTCTTTTCATCTGTAGTTGGCAAAAAATTGCTTATTGCTTTTAATCTAATTAAGCTGAAAAATAGAAAAAAAAGGAATAGGATAGTGTAATATTGTTATTATACTATCCTATTCGATAAAAAGATAAAAATTAAAACTAAAAAATTATTAAGAAAAAAGACTTAATTATATCTGATAAGAAATATTAAGCTTTTTAATTATTCCTTTTATCATTTCCCACAGATAATCTATGGTAATCTTAAAAGACCTGGCAATCATTTCAAGACTTAGTCCTTCCAATAACCTATGAACAATTGAAAGTTCTTTTGCAGATAATTCCTGCCTTTCCCTAGGAGATTTTTGAACGCCTAGAAACAACGATTTAGTTAGTTCAGGTTCTGCATAAGAGTTACCAGTCAAAACATCAATTACTGTATGAATCATTACAATGGGATTCGTTCCTTTCTTCACAAAAGAGTGAGCTCCGGCCAACAAACTTCTCCTGACTAAAAGCGGATCTTCAATATCCGAAAGCATTATAATATGAGCTTCAGGATATAATTTTTTTAGTATTGATATCCCAGTAATATCATCAATTTCCGACATCATCACATTCAATAAGATAACTTGAGGAACTGAATAATCACTGGATGCAGCCTGCGCAGAAGCGATTCCATTTGCTTCTAAAACTATATCAAATTTAACCGAACGAAAGGTAAGCAACTGTGGTTTTGTAAGGTCCCTGCAAAATTTGTTATCATCAATTATCCCAATTTTTATACATTGCATAAAATATGATTATAAATTTTAAATAAAAGCCACCAACAATTTCCCTATATATTATTCCTATCTCACATCATTAATAATAAGAAAAATTTAATAAAAAAATAACATTATTATTTACAAATTAATTATTTTATAAATACTAGAGCTTATATTCTCTAGCAAAGTAAATAAAAAACTAAACTGAAAATAACAGTAAAAAACTGTTTTAAACATAAATTATAGGGGAAAATAGCCAATACTAAGGTTAATTTAAGAGCATTAAATTTATCTACCTTTTTTTTGTAACAAAAAAAGACTCTCATTAGTATTTGGTCAGATTTTAAGACAACGGACATAAGACATTATACTTTAAGGGGTGAAATTAGATGATAGACCTATAAGGAAGAAGATTCAGCATTATTGAACTAAGCCTTACATCAAACCGCTTGATCCCGGTCCAAGACAGTACCCCCCGGCAGGGTCCAATGTCTGTGATCTGACATCTGTTGTCTATGGATGGAAATAGAAAAAGCCCGTCATC
>JBEBRZ010000060.1:0-22466 GCA_040394615.1 Sphingobacterium mizutaii | reverse complement strand
TGGTTTCAATCAATCAGTTAGCCATAGTCGTTGGTATACTGCTGGCTTATTTCTCAAATTATTTCTTATCCCATTTAGAACTCAATTGGAGACTGATGTTTATCAGTGGCTGTGTTCCTGCTTGTTTATTTATTATAGGGGCTTTTTTTCTTCCCGAGAGTCCAAAATGGTTAATCCATAAAGGTAAAGATAAAAAGGGACTAAAGGCACTGAAGAAAATCTTTCCTAGCCCGGAGGTTGAACATGAATTCCTTGAGATCAAACAATCAAGAAAAGAGGAGGGCAATAAGACAAAGGGATCCTTTGAGCTATTGTTTTCCGATAAAAAATATTTAATTCTGTTATTTATAGCCATTGTTATTGCTATTTTTCAACAGATTTCAGGAGCCAACGCTGTCCTGTTTTATGCTCCTATTATTTTTGAAAGAGTAGGTATGGATGTAAATGATCAATTATTGATTCAGATCATGATCGGATCTGTTAATTTGATATTTACCTTGATTGCAATCCGTTTTGTAGATAAGATAGGAAGAAAGCAACTGATGTTGATGGGTTCTGGAACGATGTCACTCCTGTTGATATTGATAGGTCTTTCTTTTCAGGGTGATTATATTCCTCAGCAGCTGGTCAGTGGTCTGGTTTTATTATTTATCGGAACCTATGCGGCAACCTTAGCTCCAGTTACTTGGGTAATCATTTCAGAAATATTTCCCATCAGCATTAGAGAACAGGGGATGGGGATTGCTTCGGCATTTTTATGGGTGGCATGCTTCAGTGTGACGTATATCTTCCCAGTCATGATTAATAAGTTAACTACTCTTCAGACTTTCATGACATTTGCAGCTTTATGTGCTGTCTTCTTTGTCTTCCTCTTCACTATGGTACCGGAAACCAAGAACAATAAAGTATAACATTAAAATCAAGCTTTTAAATATTATTTATTTTTATGGATGAACTTAAGGATAAGGTTGTTATCGTGACAGGGGCCGGTAAAGGCATAGGTAAAGGAATAGCACAAATGTTTGCCGAGTCAGGCTCAAGGGTGATTCTTGCAACCAAGGATGATGAGGAAGGGATAGCTGTAGAACGAGAGCTTTTACAAGCTGGTTATTGGGCGAAATATATTCAAACGGATGTAAGTGATGAAGGAAGTGTTAAACACTTAATAGACAGGGTTATTTCCCAAGAACACTACATCGATGTATTAGTTAATAATGCAGGAATTACTTTATTTAAATCCATCTTGGAGGCAAGTCTGGAGGATTGGAACAAAGTGATCGATACAGATCTAAAAGGCGTATTCTTGTGCAGTAAATATGTGGCAAAACATATGATTTCCCAAAATCGACCAGGGAGTATTATCAATATATCATCGAATCATGCTTATCGCACTTTGCCAGATACAGAGATTTATGCAGCAGCCAAAGGGGGGGTAAATGCGATGACCCGGAGCTTGGCTATCAGTTTAGGGAAATACGGAATTCGTGTTAATGCGGTATGTCCCGGATTTACGGATACCCCTCATTATCAATCCTGGTTAAATGAAAAAGAGAATGCAGCAGCGATCGAAGAAGAAATTCTTAGCCTACAAGCATTAAACAAGATTTCAACTCCCCGTGATATTGCCAATATGGTAGCATTTCTGGCAAGTGATAAAAGTGCTAATGTTACTGGAGCAGATTTTTTAATAGATGGCGGGTTAACTGCCAGATTATATCATTCTGATCGGTTTTAATGATGAAGATCACTGGATTTAAATTATATAAAGTACCACCTCGATGGGTGTTTTTGAAAATTGAAACCGATGAAGGTTTAAGTGGTTGGGGAGAGCCCATCGTGGAGGGGAGAGCTGATACAGTGATTGCAGCTGTACATGAACTAATGGAGAATCTCATAGGAAAACAAGCAAGCACTATTGAGGACCATTGGAACATGATGTATAGAGGCGGTTTCTATCGTGGTGGCCCGGTACTCATGAGTGCTATCTCTGGAATTGATCAAGCTTTGTGGGATTTGAAAGGAAAGTTTTTCAATGTTCCCATCCATGAATTGTTGGGAGGCAAATGCAGACAGGGAATTCAGGTCTATTCTTGGGTTGGCGGTGATGAACCTAAGGTCGTTCTGGAGGAAATAGCGGCAGTGAGAGAAAAAGGATTTCAGGTGATTAAGATCAATGGAACGGAACGTTTAAAATTTATCGATGATTATAAACAGGTAGATGCTCTTCTTGAGCGAATGAGCCAAATAAGGAGTGTTTTTGGAAATCAAATTCAAGTAGGTATTGATTTTCATGGACGGGTTCATAAACCCATGGCAAAAATATTGGTTAAAGAACTGGAACAGTTCAAACCGATTTTTATTGAAGAACCTCTCTTATCTGAAAATATGGAAGGAATCATTGAATTGTCACGTCAGACTTCCATTCCGATTGCCTTAGGCGAACGATTATTCTCTCGCTGGGACTTTAAAAAGGTGTTTGAAAGCAGAGCTGTAGATATCATCCAACCGGATGTTTCCCATGCTGGGGGTATAACTGAATGTAAGAAGATAGCGGCAATGGCCGAGGCATATGATGTCGC
This sequence comes from Sphingobacterium mizutaii, assembly GCA_040394615.1. Taxonomy (GTDB): domain Bacteria; phylum Bacteroidota; class Bacteroidia; order Sphingobacteriales; family Sphingobacteriaceae; genus Sphingobacterium; species Sphingobacterium mizutaii_A. The sequence continues at coordinate 19,887 of JBEBRZ010000060.1, read as the reverse complement.
CTTAGCTCTTCACTGTCCATTAGGTCCAATTGCCTTGGCCTCATGTCTTCAAATTGATGCCATAGCATACAATGCGGCTATTCAGGAGCAAAGTCTAGGTATTCATTATAACAAAAGCAATGATCTTTTGGATTACCTAATGAACCCAAAAGTTTTTGCTTATCAAGATGGAATGGTTGAGATTCCTTCGGGCCCTGGTTTGGGCATTGAGGTAAATGAAGAATATGTAAAAGAAATGAGCCTAATCGGCCATAATTGGCATAATCCAATTTGGCGACACCGAGACGGTTCTATTGCGGAATGGTAAAAGAAATAAAAATGCAGTTTATAGAAAAGTTAAAAAAAGGTCAGTCTGTATTAGGACCTTTCTCCAAAACATCAGATCCGGCAATGATTGAGGTCATGGGCTATGCTGGTTTTGATTTTATTATAATAGACCTTGAACATGGTCCCAATACGATCCTTCATGCCCAGGATTTAATTCGTGCAACAAAAATAACAGGATCTTTTCCAATTATTCGGGTTGCTAATAATTCTGCTGAGGATATAGGAAAAGCATTAGATATTGGAGCAATGGGAATTCAGGTACCACAGATTACAAGTGCTGAAGATGCGAATAAGGCTGTTCAATATGCAAAATTCTCTCCTATCGGAATGCGCGGGGTATGTCGCTTTGTTCGAGCTGCCGAGTACTCCAATAAAGATCGATTTGAGTATTTTAAAGAAGCCAATCAACAGTATCTTATCCTTCAGCTTGAGGGAGTTGAGGCAATAGAGAATTTTGATGAAATTGTCACTGTAGCAGGAATCGATATTATTTTTTTGGGGCCATATGATCTATCACAAGCCCTCGGGGTAAGTGGACAGATCAATCATCCTGCAGTCATCGCAAAAATGAAACACATTATGAATGGTTGTAAAGATAAAGGAATAAAAACAGGTGTATTTACAGATAATATGGTTGATGCAAAAAAATGGAAAGAAGTAGGTGTTGATTATATTTCCTTTTCTGTGGATGTGGGGATTATGTTGGAAGCTTGTAAAGATATTGTCAATAGGTTATAACCATAGCCTATCTATTACATTCGGCCCAAGAAAAAATATTGATAATAAATAGCTCCTAATTCTAAATAAGAAATTATGTGTAGTAAAGTTTTGTGTTTTGGTGAATTGTTAATTCGTTTTCAATCTGAATTCGGAACCATCTTTAAAGATAAAAAAGCTTCATTGAAGGGATATCCAGGAGGATCGGAAGCTAATGTTGCGATCTCTCTGGCCCGGTTGGAAGTCCCTGTTACCTATCTCACAGCGATCCCCGATAATCCTTTATCGACCGAATTACAATCCATCTTGGAATCTCACAATGTGGATACTTCCAAAGTTCTCTTCCAAGGGGACAGAATAGGATCCTATTATCTGTTCTCTGCCAATGGTCTGTCTGACGGCGATGTTCTTTATGATCGCAAATACAGTTCTTTTAATCGGTTAAAAAATGGCGATATCCAATGGGATGAGGTGTTTCAGGACGTGGATTGGTTTCATTTCTCTGCATTAACTCCTGCTATAGATAATGTGTTGGCTGAATTGTGTTTGGAAGGGTTAAAAGTAGCCAGAGAAAAAAAAATTACTGTTTCAGTGGATCTCAATTACCGAAGTAAACTATGGCAATATGATAAACAACCTATAGAGGTTATGCCAGAGATCGTGGATTATGCTGACGTGATCATGGGAAATATTTGGGCATCTAATAAGATGCTGGGCACGACCTTGCTTGATAATTTAGACAAGAATACTAGTAAAGAATTATTAGTAGAAAGTAGTGAGAATTCTGCCAATGAAATATTTGTCAGATATAAAAACTGCAAATATGTAGCCAATACATTCCGCTTTATGGCTCACAGTCGGCACAATCGTTTTTTTGGAACCTATCATACACGAACGGAAACAAAGGTCTCACAAACAATGGAGACAGAGGAATTAATAGACCGAATTGGTAGTGGTGATGCATTTATGGCAGGTCTGATTTATGGGATACGTGAAAAGTTAAACCCTCAGGAAATTATAGATTTAGCAAGTCTTTCTGGTTTTCAAAAATTATTTGTTGAAGGAGATTTTTAAAAATAATGGATAAAATATTAAATCACTTAAGAGTTAGTCCAGTAGTGCCGGTCTTTTATCATGATGACCTCGAATATTGTAAAAGGGTCCTTGAAACAAGTTATGAGGCTGGTATCAGAGTTTTTGAATTCGTAAATCGTGGAGCTTTGGCGTTGAGAAATTTTGAGGGGCTGTATAAACATAAGAAAAAATATTTTCCAGATATGTTTTTGGGTATGGGTACTATAAAGACTGCCGAAGAAGTTGAACAATTCTCCTCTTTGGGAGCAGAATTCATTGTTAGTCCGATAATTAATATTGATGTAGCTCGTGCTGCAGAGAAATTTGGAGTATTCTGGATTCCAGGATGCATGACACCCACTGAAATTTCGGTGGCAGAATCTTTGGGTGCAGTCTTAATAAAACTGTTCCCTGGGGATGTTCTCGGTGCTAACTTTCTCAGGTCTATCAAGCCGCTATTTCCTAATCTTAAATTTATGCCAACCGGAGGGGTAACAGTACAACGAGAGAATGTAGAAAACTGGAAAGAATCAGGAGTGTTCTCTATAGGTATTGGTTCTAAGTTGTTCGATGGCTCCACCCCAGCAGAACCTAAGTTGCATAATATTCATGAAAGCTGTAAAAAGCTTTTGAATTGGATGAAATCTTTAGAATAGGAAAACATTAGATTTTATGGAAATTTAAATGACATGAGTATCCTCGATCTCCAGTCTCGATACAAAATCTAAGACTAAAAACCACTCTAGCGGTTTATGACATTCTAACGATAATCCTTAGACAGTTTTTAGAAGCCTAAAATGGGTTTTCCTACGGTTTTTAGTATATTTGCTCGTTGATATGGAGATTACAAAACTTATTAACAACACAGACCAAACAGCCAGTTCAATTTATCAATGGACCTTTAATTTAACCTCATCAATCGGTATACAAGATCGGATGGCCCATTTTCTTACAACAGCTATCCTGCTTATTTCTGCCTTTATTGTCCTGCTATTGCTGGACTATCTTTTAAGAATAATCTTCAATTCGATAGTCGCCAAATTGATCAACAAGACGAAGACTAATTGGGATAATTATTTTATAGATAATAAGGTTCAGATCCATTTAAGCCGTCTCATACTTGCTATAGTTACTATGCAGTTATTACCTTTTGTATTTATTGGGTTTCCATCTTTTTTATCCGTTTTTAACAAGTTCCTGAGTGTGATTTTGTTGTTTACTGTTTATGGTACAGTAAATGGATTACTGAAGACAGGTCGTGATATTTTACGTACCGCTAAGTCCTTTGTGGATAAACCGGTAGATAGTTATCTTCAGGTCATGCAGATAGCACTGCTATTTATTATAGGAACTGTTATGGTTTCTATTGTAACGGGTAACTCTCCATGGACTTTTCTGGTGTCATTGGGAGCAGCATCCGCTGTGCTTATGTTAGTATTTAAGGATACTATTTTAGGTTTCGTCGCCAGTATACAAGTATCAGCAAATGACTCAGTGCGTGTTGGTGATTGGATTGAAATGCCAAAGTATGGAGTTGATGGAGATATATTGCAGATCAATCTCAATAATGTGCGTGTACAAAACTGGGATAAGACCATCGTTACCATTCCGACATATACATTACTTAGTGATTCATTTAAGAATTATAGAGGAATGCATGCTACAGGCGGAAGAAGGATCAAAAGAGCCATAAGTATCAAGATATCGACGATTAGATACCTGGAGCATGAGGAGATTGAGAGCCTAAAAAAAATAGCTCTTCTAAAACCCTTTATTGAAAAACGGGAAAGAGAAATTGAACAATATAATGCGGAAAATGAAGTTGATACGGAGGTTCTTGTAAATGGTCGAAGAATGACGAATATTGGTTTATTTAGAGCCTACATTTTAGCCTATGCAATGCATAATCCGGACATTAAGAAAGACATGAACCTGATGGTGCGTCAATTGGCACCGACCGAACATGGTGTTCCTCTGGAGCTATATATGTTTACCAACGGAACCAAATGGGCGTTTTTCGAAGAAACAATGTCAAATATCTTTGACCATCTTTTTGCTGCTATCAAATATTTTGATCTTGAAGTGTTTGAACTTCCGGCATCTGATGATCTTCGCAGAGTGATTGAAAATCAAGACCATAAAAGGGCTGGGATAACCAAAGAAATCCAACCATCAGATTTTGCTATCTCAGAGCAATAATCAACCAAATAAATGAATTAAAGGCTATTCGTTAAATCACCCCCGATTGGATAAATTCCGATCGGGGGGTGATTTTTTACGGATCAGGTATGGGTAAAGTAAGTAAGAAATCAAGGTCATTTCTAGGTATTTTGTTCAAAACAGGAATTCTAAATTTAAGGTTAAAATAATCAGAGCTTTCTTAATTATTAATCTTTTTCATTGAGAATTTCAAGCAAGACAACCGCTTGATTGTATTTGGGATCGTGTGCTGAATAGAGAAGGGTAAGATTTTGTTTTTTCGCAATTGCTCGTATACGTTTCAGGTCATCAGTTTTAGGGATAAGCTCTTCCTTGTAGCGTTTTGCAAATTCTTCAAAACGCTCAGGCACATGGCCGAACCATTTACGTAATTCTGTTGATGGAGCAATCTCTTTGTCCCATTCATCTAGATGGGCTTTTTCCTTAGATACCCCTCGAGGCCACAGCCGATCGATCAGAATACGGTAACCATCTGATTTCTCTGCATCTTCATATATTCGCTTGATCTTCATTTGGCTTGAATTAAGTTTAACTTCCTCTTTTAGTTACTTCCTTCGTTGTAGTGGAAATATTGCTAATATCTAATTTAAGGAATTTTATTGAAGGGAGGGTTAAGTGTTCCCGACAAGTTTTCAATTTTGAATTATATATTTCTACATTTGTTCATAATAATAAACTCAATCAGGAGAGTTACTTGACAATTGGTTTAGTTCAAACCTGAGTTTCTAATTATGATAATTAATCAACAGTGGCGAATTGAAAGGTTTATTCGTTAATAATAATATAATATTCTATTAATTTCTAACCAACCGAGTCTATTTATTTTTGCACACTATAGCGTTCAGCTAATAGAATCCCCATAAACAGGATGAAAATAAACAAGACCCCCATAAAGGACATTTAAAAAATATGGTCTTTAGAACACAAAGTGATATGCAAGAAGTTGTCAATAAACTCTGCGACGGCGATGAAGAGGCCTTTAAAATATTTTTCTATCAGCATAAAGATGCGGTATATAAATATGCGCTTTTACATCTTCGAGAGAGCAGTATTGCTGAAGATGTAGTTCAAGACGTTTTTATAAGGTTCTGGAATAGAGTTAGTCATATAAATAGAGATATGAATGTGAGATCCTATCTTTATACAATTGCACGAAATGTTGTATTTGAAGAACTTCGTAAGAATCTCCAATTTCAGAACTTTTCTCATTACACACTACATATCAGTAGTATAGGTGTTAACGATAGCGAGGAGGACTTAAATTATAAAGAACTTGATAGTCTTTATCAACAAGCAATAGCATTACTTCCAGAACAAAGGCAAAAAATTTACCGATTAAGTAAGCTTGAATACCTAAGTCATGATGAAATTGCATCATTATTAAATATCTCCAAGAATACGGTTCGCGATCAACTTGTTAAAGGGAATAAGTTTGTTAGAGAATATGTTGCCAGACATTCTTCTATCCTTCCTCTCGCATTGATATTTTTAAAAATTTTATAATTTTTTTTAAAGTAGATCGTCTTTTACCTTTCCCTGTTAGTATATATAATAAATAGACAGGTTAATGAACTCTGACAGACAAAGAACTTTATACCATAAATACCTTCAAGGACACTGTACACTTACTGAATATGAAGAGGTCAGGGAGTTTCTTATTCGGATGCAAGACGCCAGCGAACTGGCTAATGTAGAATCAATAGAGTCTATTACCGAATTGGATATCCAATTAGATTCAAGTCGGTCAAAGGAAATTTTAGATCAAATATTTATTAAACGAACGAGTAGTAAAAAACGGAGATACCTAAGTTATATCAAATATGCTGCGGCAGCTTCTATTATTCTAATAGGATGTTTGTGTTTTTATCTGATGCGAGAACAACAAATAACTTATCCGATTTATCGTAATACCGACAATATTGTTAAACGTATTATTTTATCTGATCAAACCTCAGTCTATCTAAAACCAAATGCGAGCATAACCCAAATCAGTAATTTCGAAGTAGATAGTATAAGAAGTATTCACTTGAAAGGGGAGGCTTTTTTTGCGATTCATAAAGACAAAAAACAACCTTTTGTCGTTCAGTCTTCTCAAGGATTAGTTATTCGTGTCTTAGGAACTCGTTTTTATGCAAATTTTGGACAGAAAAATGAATCTGTTGTACTCACTGAAGGTTCGGTAAGCGTCAGTACTGACCATAATAAACTGACCTTAAAACCACAAGAGATGGCCTTATTTAGAGGAAGAGGTACGCATTTAGAAAGGCAGGTAGTTGACACCTCAGTTTTTAATGCCTGGATTGATAATCAAATCTACTTTAAAGAACAACCTTTATCGGGGGTGATCAAGCGATTGAACGAAGTTTATCCAGAGGCGAATTTATATATCAATTCATCGTTTCATAAGCTAAGGTTTACCGGTTATCTACCAAACAATAACCTTGAACAAGCACTAAAGATATTACAACGAACATTTGTAAACCACAAATTAACAATTATACAACAAGAATGAAAAAGCAATCATTAACCCTTGCCTTAGCTATTATTTTGAGTATGGGAGTTTTCCAACTGGGAATTGCTAAAGGAACCTATTTTTTACTTCATCAGGATAAGAATATTACCGAAGTACTAAAACAGGTGGAGAAGCGCTTCGGGGTACGCTTCAACTATGAGTCAGATTTAAAGGATTTGAAAGTCAAAAACAATTTTGACATTAATTCTTTGAAAAAAAGTGAAGTAGCTGAATTTCTTAAAAATGTCACACTGAATCAAATTTCGGTTGAGCAAGTTGGGAATAATGCCTACGTAATTAGAACAAACAATCCAACCCGGCAAGTGAAGCATTCAGGTAAAACTTCTGAAATGAATGCAAAGTATCTCATTCAACAAGCTTTGACAGGGAAAGTGATTGATTCAAGTACTGAAGAACCAATTGTTGGGGCGACTGTTCGCCTGAAAGGAACTAATCGTTCAACACAAACTGATGAGCAGGGACGTTATTCTTTTGACAATGTTGATAATGATGTAACGCTGAATATTTCTATACTTGGTTATCATTCGGTTGAAATTACTGTGGGGAATAATGAGGTCATCAAATTAACCAAAGCGGATGAAGTACTTGAGGAAGTTGTAGTAACAGCATTGGGTATTAAGCGTGAGCAAAAAGCATTGGGATATGCTGTTCAAGATATTAAAGGTGATCAGCTGCAAAAAGTCAAGGGGGTAGATGTTGGTACTACTTTAACGGGTCGAATAGCGGGTTTGCGAGTGTTTAATAGCACCGAATTTAATGCTATGCCATCTATTAGTTTAAGAGGCATGAATCCCATCTTAGTAATTGATGGTGTATATTATGAGAATTTGAATCTACGCGACATCCCTGTAGATAATATTGAAAACATCTCGGTATTGAAAGGAGCTACGGCTACTGCGTTGTATGGAAGTATGGGAGCAGGAGGAGCTATCATGGTGACTACAAAAAAGGGGTTAGATCAGAAAGGGGTAGAGATTGCTGTAAGCAGTAATAATATGTTTTTCTCTGGTTATTTAGCTTTACCTGATGTACAGTCTTCTTATTCTGCCGGATATGGAGGTGAATACAATACAGATGATGAAGTTTGGGGTGATAAGCTTGATATTGGTCGGATTTATGAGCAATGGAATCCCTTAACAAAGCAGATGGAAGAGAGTGAATTGACTTCCAAAGGGAAAAATAATTTCAATAATTTTCTGGAACCTGGGTTTATCTCGAATAATTCAGTCAGTTTTACGAACCAAGGAGAAAACGGGAGTATTAGAACTTCAATAAATCATATTTATAACAAAGGACAATATCCAAACACAAAGTTAAATATGACTAATATTTCTGTATCGGGTGAAACCAAGATTTCTGAAAAGTTAAATTTAGAAAGTAGGTTTGCTTATAACAGGCGTTATGCGCCAAATGATTTTGGTGCAGGGTACAATTCGCAAGGCTATATTTATAATATTTTAGTTTGGACTGGTCCTGAATATGATCTTACCCAGTTCAAAGACTATTGGTTAGTTGAGAATGAAGAACAAAATTGGCATTATAGGGCTTGGTATGATAATCCTTATTTATCAGCATATGAAAAACTTAGTTCCGAATTAATAAATAAATTAAATGCTTCGGTGACCCTTAATTATAAAGTAAGTGATTGGGGTAAATTAATGATTCGTAGTGGTTATGATTATTATGGAAACACTCAGGAACAAACAAATCCAATGGGAATTTACGGAACACGTGGTGGATATAGTGGTTTTCATAACAAGGGCAAGTATTGGACAAATAAACAAGATGGATTTGCTACTACGAACGATTTAATCTTTACTGCAAATAAATCTTTTTCTGATTTTACTGTTGACGCACTGGCTGGAGCCGCGGTATTTTACAGAAGAGATAACGGTTTAATTGCCTCAACAGTTAATGGTTTGTCAATTCCCGGTTTTTACTCATTGAGAAATTCAATTGATCCAATTTCTGCAACAGAAAGTAAGAACAAAGAAATGATTAACAGTATTTACGGACGTTTATCACTTTCTTGGAGAAATGCAATTTTTATCGAAGCGACAGGGCGAAATGATTGGTCTTCAACTCTACCGGAAGAAAACAGGTCATTTTTTTATCCTTCCGTATCAGGAAGTATTGTTATCTCGGATTTAATGAAAGATTATAAACCAAACTGGTTATCACTCTTTAAAGTGAGAAGCTCTTGGGCTGTTACTAAAGCAGTTCCAGATCCCTATGAAATCAGGCAAGCTTTTAGTGTAACTTCAAATGTTTGGGATGGTAAATCTACTGCTGCATATCCAAATTCGATTAAGGACTTTACGATCTCTCCGACGCAGAGAGATATGACAGAGATTGGAGCAGATGTAGCTTTATTCGATAACAGATTATATGCGAATTATACCCGTTATTATAGACTTTTACATAATGTAACCACCTACGCAACGATTTCATCTGCCACCGGTTTTTCCTCACGATTGATTAACACAGAGGAACAAACAATGACTAAAGGACATGAGATTACTGTGGGAGGGACAACAATTAAGAAGGAAAACTTCAAGTGGGATATTATAGGTAATCTTTCTCAGAACTTGACCTATTATCATAAACTGGATCCGGAGTATTCTGCTGATGCGCTTTATGTAAAAGTTGGAGCCAGAGCTGATCATTATGTAACAAGAGACTGGGAGCGCAGTCCCGATGGACAAATTATTCACAATGATTCAGGTATGCCAATAAGTGCTACTCACGCCGCTCGTTTATTTGGTTATAGTGCACCACAATGGTTTTGGGGACTAACCAATCAGTTCAATTATAAAGATTTCTCTTTATCATTTAGTTTTGACGGGCGTATTAAAGGATTATCATACTCGAGTATGAATGCTCGTTTATGGCAAACAGGAGCTCATCCTGATTCTGACACTCCAGAACGATATGAAGAAGTAGTGAACGGTAACCGAACTTTTATCGGTAACGGTGTTAAAATTGTTTCGGGGTCAGTTTCTTATGATAAATACGGACAAATAATTTCTGATGATCGAGTTTTTGCACCAAATGATAAAACGGTTTCCTATGAAAATTATTGGAAGAGGGCATATTCAGGAACACAAAATATATGGGATGAAACATTCATAAAATTAAGAGAAATTTCGCTCAACTACTATGTTCCTTCAACTATCGCAAATAGATTTATGGCTAAGAAAGCAAGCATAGGAATAACTGGGCAAAACTTGTTCTTATGGACTAAAGAATACCGATTTTCTGATCCTGATAGAGGAGAGGAAGATTTAAATTCTCCTTCTATGCGATATTTAGGATTTAATATCAATCTGACTTTTTAATTATGGTATTCTTTAATATTAAAAAAATGAGAAAAGTAATCAATTATATATTTATTGGAATTTTGAGCACTTCTGCAATAACATCTTGCTCTAAATTTGATGAAATAAATAGCAATCCGGAAGCGAGTGAAAAAGTTACTTCGTCAATGATTGCAACACGGATTATAATTAACATAGCCAATCAACCTAGTCAAAAGTCATTTTTACAGCCATATATGCTGAATAAAAATGTGGTTTGGACTGAATTTGTAGAAGGTTATCAATATAATGGTTTTGGAACCGGTTCATTAAGTTTTACCTCTCTTAATGATGCCCATTTCATGGTGGAATTCGCAGGAACAGAAGGATTAGCTAAATCTTATGAGGGTCTAATGTATTTTGCAAGAGCTGTTAAATTTTTTGAAGCGACCATGGATTTAGGAGATATACCTTATAAAGAAGCATTACAAGGTGAAAGCGAAAAGAATTATTTTCCTAAATATGACACACAAAAAGACGTGTTCTTAGGGATTTTGAGGGAGCTGGAAATGGCAGATAAGGCTTTTGCTGATGGAGACACATTCGATGGTGATCCAATCTATGGTGGAGATACAGATAATTGGCGTAAATTGGTCAATAGTTATGCATTAAATGTATTAATTCAATTGAGTAAACGTGAATCTGATACTGATTTAAATGTTAAATCTCGTTTCAAAGATATTTTGGATAATAAACCTATATTCACCTCGAACGATGATAACTTTGAACTTATACGTTCGGATAAGAGTGGACAACAATATCCTTTTTATAAAGTAGGAAATAACTTCACTATTTACCCGATTGTTTCAAGCGAAATAATTGACAGATTGAAAACGCGCCAGGATCGTCGGGTGTTTTATTATGCCAATCCCTCTGCCAAAAGGATAAAAGAGGGGAAGTCAGCTTCCGATTTTGATACATATGTGGGAATTGATCCTTCATTAATCTATGATGATATTCTGGATATAAAAAATACAGACGATTATTCTAAATTCAACGATCGGTATACGGAAATCCCTACAGGAGAACCGACTCAACAGTTGTCCTATGCGCAGGTTTGTTTTATTATTGCTGAAGCTGCTACAAGAGGATGGGTTACCGAATCTGTTTCGCAATGGTATAAAAAAGGAGTGGAGGCGTCCATGAATTTTATTTATGATAATACACCAAATACCGCGCAGTTTCACCATGGGATGCCTTTGGATGATGCCTATGTCAATAATTATGTTGATAATTTGACAAATGGTCTTCCTTCAGGTCAAGAAGCCATAATCGAAGAAATAATAACACAAAAGTATTTGGCGAGCTTTCTGCAATCTGAATTTGCCACTTATTATGATTATCGCCGCACAGGATACCCTAAATGGAAAATTAATCCTGCATCGAGTTTAAATTCAGAAGCACCGAATAAAATTCCGGTTCGATGGAAATATCCTAGTGATGAATTTAATTACAATTCGGAAAATGTTGACGAAGCAGTAGAACGACAATTTGGTGGTGTAGATGATATTAATCAATTGATGTGGATATTGAAATAATTAAATAATTACAAACTAAGAAGGTGTTTATTTAAGACACCTTCTTACGTTAAGAAGCAAATGGAAAGTAGAAGAGAATTTATTAAAAAAGCAGGATTACTTGCAGGGACTTTAGGAGTTTTTAATCATATCCCAAAATCTATTCAGGCCGCACTTCAAATTAATCCAGCGAATGGATCAACTTATTTAGACGCTGAACACATCGTTTTATTGATGCAGGAAAATCGATCTTTCGATCATAGTTTTGGGAGTCTCCGAGGCGTTCGTGGTTTCAATGACAGTCGAGCTGTGGTTTTACCTGATGAACGTCCGGTGTGGCTTCAGTCTTATAAAAACGGAGACACTTATTTACCATTTAGGCTAGATATAAAGAATTCCAACGCGGCTTGGACACGGGACCTCCCACATTCTTGGGAAAACCAAATTGGGGCATGGAATAAAGGACGGTTTAATAATTGGCTGGAATGGAAAAGATCAGGAAATAAAAAGTATAAAAATATTCCGCTAACTTTAGGATACTATACTAGAGAAGATATTCCTTTTTATTATGCATTCGCTGATGCTTTTACTATTTGTGATCAACATTTTTGCTCTTCTATTACCGGAACCACAACTAATCGACATTTTTTTTGGACAGGCACATGTGTTCCAGAAAAAGGCGCAAAACCTTTAGTACGTAATTCCGATGTCTATTTTAATCGGATGGCACGTTGGAAAACATTTCCCGAAAGGCTTGAACAATCCAATATTAGCTGGAAGATTTATCAGAATGAAGTGAGTATTCAAAACGAATTATCCGGAGAAGCGGAAAGTTGGTTAGGAAACTTTACAGACAACAATTTAGAATGGTTTGAACAATACAATATCCGATATAAGAAGAGTCATATAGACTTTTATGAAAAACGTATTAAGGAACTTCCATCTGAAATCGAAAGTTTAGAAAAGGAACTTCTTGTCGGTCATAATCAAAAGTTACAGAAAAAAATACAGCAAAAAAAGCAGCAACTTGAAAGTTTCCAAAAAGAATATAATCAATATAATGAAACACAATTTGAACGGCTTAATTCCTTTAGTAAGTCTTTACACCAAAGAGCTTTCCAAACAAATGAAGAGGATCCATATTATCATGATATTGATGAAATAGAATTTGAAAATCAGAAGATTACTGTTCCAAAAGGAGATATTCTACATCAGTTTAGACAGGATGTTAAAAATGATAAACTGCCGACAATATCTTGGTTATGTGCACCACAAAATTTTTCGGACCACCCCAGTGCACCTATGTATGGTGCATGGTATGTCTCAGAGGTTCTAAATATATTAACTGAGAATCCTGAGATATGGAAAAAAACTATTTTTATTCTTAATTATGATGAAAATGATGGATACTTTGATCACGTTCCTCCTTTTGTAGCTCCTAAACCTGGAGATAAAAATGCAGGAGCTGTGTCTTCTGATTTGGATTGTTCTAATGAATATGTATTTAAAGAACAAGAGCTCAAATATGGGATAGAAGAACAGTATGCAACGGAAGGTCCTGTCGGATTGGGGTATAGGGTTCCATTAATTGTTGCCTCGCCTTGGAGCAAAGGAGGGTGGGTAAATTCTGAAGTATTCGATATTACATCAACATTACAATTTATGGAGCATTTTTTATCCAAGAAATTCGGAGTTGAAATCTATGAAGAGAATATCAGTAGCTGGCGTAGAGCTATAACAGGAGATTTGACATCAGTTTTTAGACCCTATGAACCAGCAGGAAAAGATCTGCCTGAATTTATGGATAGAAACAAACAAATTGCTGAAATAAATAGTACTAAAGAAAAACCATTTCCCCATAAATTTAATAAACTTAGTTCTTCTGAGATTGAAGCTATAAAGAAAGGTCAAAAATTAACTATTTCTCCTCAACAAGAGTTAGGAGTCAAACCTTCCAATGCACTTCATTATGAACTTTATATCCAAGAGGAGTTGAGGGACAATCAATTAAATATCAGCTTTGAAAGTAGTAATAAATTTTTTGGAGAGAAGGCTTTAGGAGGTGCCTTTAATGTCTATGCATACAACTATATAGAAGATCCTGCAAATTGGTCTTTTGCTTGTTCTGCTGGTAATAAGGTGTCACATGCCTGGGATATTGAGAAATTTAAAGATGGGAAATATCATCTGGCTGTTTATGGGCCAAATGGTTTTTTTCGAAGCTTTCAGGGAGCATCAGGCTTCAATGACCCTCAGATAAAACTTTATTATAATGTAAATCTTGAAGAGTTGATATTCGATATCCGTAATACCAGTGAGAATACTTTAACGCTTATGATTTTAGATGCCTATGAGAATCGAAAGCATCAAATAGAATTACAAGGGCTTTCAGAAAAAAAGTTCAGAATTTCAGTAAAAAAACAAAAAAGATGGTATGATATCCAAATTTCATTACCTGATACTATTTATAGTAGAAAGTATGCGGGTCGCTTAGAAAATGGAAAAGACAGTATAACTGATCCGCTTATGAGTAGATAGTTTTTGAAAATTCTTTAAATTGGTTACTTGGTATATGTTCCGTTTTGTAAGGTCATATATCAAGTAATACATTCAAAAAATATCTCAACATCTAAATCAGATTAATGTCTTTACAATAAGCCACTAATTGTTCATTTTTTGAGAAGCCTAATACTTCTTTCATTAGGTTCAGACGTTTTTCTATACTGCTTAAGCTGGAGGGTTTAATTTCTTTTTGTTGGAGGTATAGGGGGATATCTTTTTGTAATGCTCCCTCTAAAATGAGGACAATTGTGAGTATAAATGGAGGTTTCAATAGTCAGTTTTTACGAAAGTAAGAATAAATGAAACTTAAATCAATACTCACAATCTCTTACATAAAAACAGGTTATTCTGCATTAATTCTGTTTGGTAGATTGTAGGATTATATTATCGCAAAAAATACTTATGATCCCCTCTAAAACTCCGGTATATATTTGGGATTGGTACCTGTACATTCTATAATTCCCTGCAATAAGCTTTTCCATACGACTTTGAAAAAGGGATGTTCCGGTACCCGATTATAGTCTATAGTTGATTGGTGGTATTTTCCGTTTGCATCCGGATTACTATCATTGATAAAGAATGTATTAGCAAAAAAACTAAGGAAACCTTTCTTTCCACCACGATCGTCGTCTGGGCTACGTAGGATATCAAGTTTTAAATGATCATAGTCAAAATTGAATTGGCCCCAACTTTTGTGATCATTCCCTTGCATATCGAACTTTATACGTTGAATATTGCCATCCGCAAATTTAATATTTATTAAAGGTTGGAGAATATTATTGAATGTAGGAGCTCTCATTTTTCCTAGTGTACCATTGTAGGTAAAGGCGCCAGCAGAGCTTAGCATATCAAAACCAAACCGAACATTTACTTTTCCCTCTCCATAAATATATCCATGAAGATCTGCAATCATCCTCTTGTTTTTCGAAAGCGCCAAAGAATCATTAGTCAAGTTTATAATGTTTCCGGAAATCTTCTTAAAATCAATAGTGCCCATTCGCCCATATTTCTCACTGATTTCAGAATAGCGAAGATCAATGTTGTTTATTTTTACGGTGTCGAGGGTTATTTTTTGGCTCATTTTCATAATCTGCTGCGCAGGGGATTCGCCTATTTTTGAGACGACCTCTTTCTGATATCTTTTATCTTTAAAAAAATCGATATTACCATTTCCTATTTTTGCGTGAATAGCCTTAAGCGTTTTTGTCCTGTATAAACCTGGGAAGTCTATCTCTGAGAGTGTGATTGAATCCAGTTTTAGCGTAATCAGGGATTTGTTCTCTTGATCGTTGCGAGCAAAAGTTTCCCGATTAACGGTTGGAACAAAGTTGAATCCAGCTAATTCTAATGTTCTTTTCCCGGAATTTACAGCTAAATCTGTTAATTCAATTTTGTAAAACTTGTCTTTTAGAATAGTTGTGAATTTGGGTACCTGAATGGCTATTTCCTTTGTATATAAAAACCGCAATGTATCCTTACCGGAATGTTCATCAATAAGAATATTGTTCGCTTGGAACAATACGTTTTGTAATTTGAGTTCTGTATTCTTTTTTCTGGTACTATCCAGATAAGTGATGTTTAAGGGGGAAATATTTAATTTATTAAGTTCAACACTTTTAAAACTTTCTTTGATGAGTTGATAGAGGTCAGTAGTATCCTTAGATTTCTTTTCCTTGTTATATGCTCTGGGAGAGGAGAGTGCCTGTAACTCAGTTGAATCTAAGGCTAATGAGCCAATAGAAATTCTTTTTGAAAAGATAAGTTTCCAAAGATTTAAATTATTTAGTCTTATGCTTGCTATTTTTCCTTGGAAACGTGTATCTGGAGCATCTTTTAATGAATCTAACTTTTTATAGGCATTGGAGTCGCTTTGAAGTGTTACATCACGAAGCTCTGCGGATCCGTTAATTAAGTGAATATCTAGGGAATTAAAATCAATCTTGTAAAGACCTTTTGAAGAGGACTCTATTCCTTGTTTAAGCTTTCCGGCGATAATGGGTTCAAGCCTGACCGAAATGATCCATAGTATGATAGAGATAATCAGGAGAGTAGCTCCGAAGATCAGAGCTACTATTTTCCATTTTTTTGAAATCTTTGTTTTTCCTATATCCATTATAAAATAAACAAATGATATAGGCTATAGTTTTTTATCTTCTTGTTCTTAGCATTATTTAAGCGTATAATTATTTAATAGCACTTTCATAGGCTGGCTTACCGCCAACAACAGGAAGTGCTAAACTGGTTCCGTTAAGGTCTACCGTTAGTTCTGTTCCTGGTTGAGGCCATAAGGTAAATTCCTTATCACTAGAGAAAATCATAAGACCTATTTGTTGTCCTGCCGGAATGATCTGGTCATCAGGTTGAAGATCGAAGCTTAATTCATAAAAATCTCCTGGTATTAGCGGACTACTCTGAGTTAACGATTCATGATTTTGTGGATCTGCCCAACCTCGCGTAATGATGTTGTCTGTAATTTTACTTCCTCTTTTTACTTCTTCCCATGGTAATGCCACTAACCACACTGAAAGATTCGCAGCAGGTTTATTACTCGCCAACCGGATTTTCAAACGAGACAAGCCGGAAATATGAACATCCTTAGTTAATATCGGTGTTAAATAAAGCAAGCGATGTTCGGAACTTTCAGCTTTAGCCAGTGAATCACCAGCAAAAGAAACGTCATCAACCAATGTCTCTTTTACTTGAGTGTTTGTTTGCGATGTTGTTAAAGAACCATGTGCAGGAGCTCCTGCAGCTAAAAAGAAAGTAACATCTTTTGCGTCGGGGTTCGGGTAATCGGCATAAGCAGTAGGATTTCCCTGGCGGTCATTTTCACGAACAATCCATGCCAACGGATCTTTCTCTACTCCATTTTCAATTTCAAATAGATAGCGTGTAAACCAACGGTTCATCATTTTAAAGGGAGGTTCGCCTCCATGTCCATTTTGATGGTAATAGATTTGAGCCGGAATTCCCAATTCTTTTGCTGCTTTATATATCCGATAGCTATGTTCAGGCATAACGTTCCAATCATTGAAACCGTGAGCCATCAGTAGGGCAGCTTTCATTCCAGACATTTGATTTAGATAATCTCTGCCTTTCCAGAAATCATTATAATCTCCGGTTCTGCGGTCCATCCCATTCGCCATTTCAGTGTCCCGTACCGTTTTATTACTATAGGCACGCTTTGATTCCTCACCGCTATGTACAAAATCATATAGTACATCTACATCTTCGCCGAGGTATCCTCCCGGGCTGCGTACTAAGCCATTTGAGCGATAATAATGATAATATGATGTGTTAGGCGCAATAGGGATAATTGCTTTAAGCCCTTTTACGCCAGTTGTTGCAGCAGCAAGCGGTAAAGTTCCGTTAAAGGAAGTTCCGGTCATTCCCACATTTCCTGTTGACCAGTATGCCATTATTTTTTCATTTCCGTCAGGACTGGTATAACCGTTATCTTTTCCTCCCAACCATTCAATTACGGCCTTAGGGGCCAGTGATTCATTTGGTCCTCCAATAGTTGGTGAGCCTTGGGAAAGACCTGTTCCCGGAGAAGAAGAATGAACAATGATATAACCTCTTTTGACCCATTGTTTGATTAAGGAATTAGAAATTATAGGTCTCTCACCGGTTCTGCTTACCTCAGGATGTACACGTGGAGTCGGAGCATCTTCACCTAGTTCATGCTTAACATTCCACATCACACCGTCTACTAGTCCTGCTGTACCCGCATAATAGGGACTTGTTTCATAGATAACCGGCAATTTTAACTTTTCGGTTTCTGTCTGATAAGGTCTTGTTACACTAACATGCATTCGGTCTGGTTTACCATCGCCGTCTGTATCAAATTCCGTTTCTACCCATAGATCATGCCGGATCCATTTATCGGGTGTATTAAAAGCTTCAACAATCTGGGCCTCTCCATCTTTAAAAACCGGAACAGTCTGGCTGTATCCGAAAGAAAAGATCAAAAAGAAGACGGTTAATAACAGGAATAGCTGTTTTGATTTGAAAATATAATTGCTCATTGAGTTATAATATACTTATGATTATATCAAATATATTAAATTCAACATACATTAATCCTATTTTGCTTTTCTAAAGTTTCTTTAAAAGGGGCATGCCAAAACCTGCTGAGGAGGGAGGGATAAGTTTACCATCCTTTACCACATAACCGGATAGATCAACATCATCCGATGTGCTGGTGACACCTTCTATTGTTACTGTATTGCCTAGTCCTCCGGCTAAATGCGCTGTGTAATTGGTTTTTAAAAGTGAGCCCCAAGCGTGAGGAGATGCTTGAGCACCTAGTTTTTTTAATTCAGGCATCAGTTTTCTCCAGTTCGTGAATCCCAAGCCTTCAATATCTGTAAGGTGTACATCCATCAAATTTTGCTGAATTAATTCCTTTAAGAAATCCTGGTCGGGATCTGCCTCTCCATCGGCCAATAATGTATCAATACCCTCACTTTCTATATAAGCACGTAATTTCTGATAATCTTCTATAGTTTCATGAAAAGGTTCCTCTATCCAGAATAGTTTTATTCCCTCTATTCCTTGAAGATATTGGATAAATTGTTCGGCAGTAAAACCATTATTTCCATCCACAAGGATCTCACAATCGGGGAAAGCTTGTGCTACCGCTTTAGTGACATCAATATCACGCTGTAACCCTTCCCTGAAAGGCATCCACTTGTGGCCACGACCTATCTTTAATTTGAATTGACGATATCCGACTTCATAATCAAACCTACATTCTTCCAATATTCGGTCAATTCCGGAAGGATTATCAGCTGGTTCCAAATCATCAAAATAAATCATACCACTATAGTAGTCGGTAATAATAGGAGTTTGTTTTCCCAGTAAAGCATAGACAGGTTTCTGAAGAATTACTCCGGCCAGGTCGTGCAATGCCATATCAAAAGGGATATGTCTTGCTTGTAATGTTCCGATTGAGGTTTGAAAAATATCGGATACTTTTTTGCCTTTTAATTCGGCGGCAATCTGTTCTGCATCTTTTCTGGATCCTCTTAATGAGGCCCAGCCCATCGCACCTTTATCAGTCGTCAGGCAACAAATTTCAACTTTGGGACCATAACCATGCAAATCAAGCCGTGCATTTTTTCCTACTAGACGCGGATAATTTAACTGAACATTTGAAAATTTAATGTCCTGAATTTTGTGGTAAGCAAGCTCTTTGTCTTGCTTTGTTCTATCAAATAATGATGTGATGGATTCCCCATAGCTTTTGGTGCTTAACAGGGCCGTAGAGGCCAACCCTAAGTTTAGGGCATGCAAAAAAGTTCTTCTTTTCATAGTTGGTTTATTAGATGATTGAGAGCAAGATAAGTTTTTTTGCTTAATTATTGTTCTACAAGCATTTAAAAAATAACCAGTTACGATTGTTCTTTCTTTCCTGCAATGGAAATTATTCCATCTCTATCAATTTGTTTTTTTGCTCTTCTACTTCACGTTCTATCACAATATTTGCAATTCTAAGAAAAGCAAGTATTACAGCCAATACAATGGTGAAAGGAAAAACAACTGCAATAAGTACGGCAACAATTAGCGGAATGTTAAT
>JBEBRZ010000059.1:0-22850 GCA_040394615.1 Sphingobacterium mizutaii | reverse complement strand
TAACAAACTAACTAACAAATTTTATTATGGGAAGATCAATGAAATTCCATAGCAAATCCTTTATTTCCAAAAGGTTGCTTAAAAATGGTCTTTTGATTTCTATGGGATTACTCGTTATGAGTAATTCTTCGGCTTCAGAAGTATCAATTTGGGATAAGATGGCAATGCATCCGCTATATGCTATGCAAACACCGGTGAAAGGTAAGATTGTCAATCAAGCTACTCAAGAGCCTGTTGCCGGTGCCACAATTAAGATCGTAGGGAAAACATCGGGAACCTCATCAGACGCATCCGGAAATTTTGAAATTGACGCACAATTAAACGATGTTTTGGAAATTAGTTATGTAGGATATGTATCTACACGATTTACAGTTACCTCGACCAGTCAACCAATTACAATTTCCATTTCTGAAGACAGTAGTAATTTAGATGAGGTTGTTGTTACTGGTTATAGTACACAACGTAAGAAAGACCTAACAGGTTCTGTGGCTGTTGTAAATGTCACGGAACTAAAGTCGCAACCTGCTGCTACTGCTGTTGAGGCTTTGCAAGGACGTGCTACGGGTGTACAAATTGTTAATGATGGTGCTCCTGGCTCAACACCTCAAATTCGTATTCGCGGTTATAGTACCATTAATAACAATGAACCTCTATACGTTATAGACGGGGTTCCTTTTGAGGGCAAATTAAGCTGGTTAAATCAAAACGACATAGAAAGTATGCAGGTATTGAAAGATGCATCTGCTGCCTCTATTTATGGTGCTCGTGCTAATAATGGCGTCGTGATTATCACAACCAAAAGCGGTAAATCCGGAAGAACAAATATAACTTTAGATGCTTACGCAGGGGCGGGAGTACCAAATAAAGGAGCATTTCCAAAAATGTTAACTCCTCAGCAGATTCTAGATATTGATAATAGATTCAATGGCACTAATTTACAGCTTCCTGATTATCTTGTTGCTGGATCAAAAACTAATTGGGATGTAACGCCAGCAGATGCTGATATGGATAAATATAATTACAATGCAAAAGATAGAGCATCCTTTTATCAAATTACAAAAGCAAATAAAGCGGGGACGAATTGGTTTGATGAACTTTCCCAAACAGCTCCCATTCAATCTTATCAATTGGCAGCAAATGGAGGAACTGAAACTTCACAATATGCATTTTCAGGTGGCTACTTAGATCAAAAAGGTAGTTTAATTCATACAGGTTTCCGTCGCTATAATGCTAGAACGAATACACAGTTCAATGCTTTTGATAAAAAGTTGAGATTTGGCGAAAATCTTTCCTATGCCTATACTGAAGGGTATGGTATGGGGGTGAATCCAAATACGGCAGGTGGATATCAGGGGGAAGGCTCTGTTCTGGGGTTTGCATATCGTATCCAAAATATTATCCCTGTATATGATGAAGGTGGAAATTTCGCAGGCTCATTTGGTAACGATTTAGGAAACGGTCAAAACCCAGTGGCAATGGCTTATCGTGCGAAAGATAATATGAATAGATCTAATTTCTTTTTCGGTAATGCTTTTGCCGAATATGACATTATAAACGGTCTAACCTTACGGTCTAATTTTGGTCTCCGTTATGAAAATTATAATGGCGTCAGTTATACTTATCCGAACCCTGAGTTCTCAGAAGGGAATTTTAATAACGGTATGAGTGAATATCAAGGGTTTACTACCGAATGGACTTGGACAAATACTTTAAATTATAAGCCTGAATTAGGGGAGGATCATAGTTTAAATATCTTAGTTGGTACTGAGGCGATTAAAAACAGAAATCGAGATATTAGTGGTAGTAGAAATGGTTATTTTACGATGGGCAGTTTAGATTACTTGTACTTAGGTACTGGTAGTACAAACTTTGACAATACAGGTTCCGGTTCTATAGGATCTATGTTTTCTATTATGGGTAAGGCGGATTATGCTTATAAGGATAGATACTTGTTGAGTTTAGTTGCTCGTCGTGATGGCTCTTCTAATTTTGGTGAGAACAATTTATATGGAGTATTTCCAGGTATTAGTGGTGCATGGCGTATTTCTCAGGAGGAATTTGCAAAAGGAGCAGAATGGTTAACAGATTTAAAACTACGTGCTGGTTATGGTGTTACTGGTAATCAACGTATTCCAGGATTCCAATACTTAAACAGATATTTAGCGTCATTGACTCAGTCTTCCTATCCAATTGACAATGCTGTTGTGAATGGTATTTGGCAAAGTGATTATGCGAATCCTGATATAAAATGGGAACAGGTAAAATCACTAAACCTAGGTTTAGATTTTACAGTGCTTAACGGAGACCTCGATGGATCAATTGATTGGTATAATAAGAAAACAACAGATATGTTATTCCGTGTACCATTACCGGCAACAGCAGTAGGTCGTGCTACTGCACCAGTTCAAAATATCGGTGATATGAGCAACAAAGGATTTGAATTTTCATTAGGGTATCACTATGGATACCGACAAGAAAAACCATTTACATTAGATTTATCTGCTAATTTCTCCAGATATGTCAATGAAGTTGTAGCATTGTCACCAACTATAACACAGGTAAATTATGGTGTTTTTAGATCAATGGAAACGTCACTCCTTCAGAAGGGTCAACCTTTTGGTGCGTTTTATGGATATCAAGTGGCAGGAATTTATCAAAATGACGATGACGTAGCAAACTCACCTTCATACGAACAAGCTAGACCTGGGGGGTTAAAATATGCCGATATCAATAATAATGGGGAAATTGATCCTGGAGATAGAACTGTTATTGGTAATCCACATCCAGATTTTGTATATTCCTTTAATATTAATGCTGCCTATAAAAACTTTGATGTCTTATTATATTTCTATGGTTCACAAGGAAATGATTTGTATGAAGCGACTCGTTACTTTACTGATTTTGGAGTGTTTAGAGGGCAAAAAAGCGTAAGAATTTTAGATGAGTGGAGTCCTACAAATACAGGAAGTAACATTCCCTCATTACCTGATCCAAATGATGACATTAGTGCTTTAGAGTATGCTACATCAAGTTATTATATTCAAGATGGTAGCTTCTTAAAGCTTAAAAACTTTCAACTGGGTTATAATATTCCAACCAATAAATTATTCGGAGAGAATACATCTTTCAACAGATTTAGAGTGTACTTGGGAATAACCAATTTATTTACAATCACTAAGTATGAAGGTTTAGATCCAGAAGTTTCTGCAACTCCATCGGATTATCCGGCACTAGGTGTAGATTTTGGAGTATACCCGCAAGCGCGTCAGTATACATTTGGACTAAGTTTAGGATTTTAATAGGTAGATAATTTTAATAGAACAATCATGAAACGAAATAAAATAATGATTCTTTTAGGTGCAGGAATGCTCTTAGTGAGCTCATGCGGTAAAGAATTCTTGCAAAAATTACCCCAAGGACAGCTTTCAGAGCCACAGGTGGGTAATCAAGACGGAGTTGAAGGTGCTTTGATTGGTGCATATAGTATTCTTAACGGTAATATAAGTGGAACCTGGGGAAATTATGCCTCTGCACCAAGTCAATGGATTTTTGGAGAAATGGCATCAGACAATGCACATAAGGGATCCGAATTAACAGATCAGACCCCAATGAATATGATCGAAAATTATACAGCCATAAGTACAAATGATAATTTAAGTACTATGTGGCAAGTTTATTTTGAGGGTGTCCTGCGTTGTAACAATACTTTAAAGTTGCTATCAAACGATCAAGCAGGTCCACAAGAAATTTCTGAAAGCAGAGCTATAGAAATTCGGGGAGAAGCAAGAATGCTTCGCGCACATTATTATTTCTTCTTATGGAGGATATTTAGGAATCTTCCAATCATAACCGAAGAGATTGCAACTACTGAGGAAGCTCAGATGGTTCCAAATGATAAGGATATTCTACCATTTATCGAAGAAGATTTAAAATTTGCAATTACTAATCTACCAGATGCTAAGATTAATGATGAATCCGGTAGAATGAGTAAGGATATTGCTAAGGCATATTTAGGTAAGTTTTATTTATATCAAAAGAAATATTCTGAGGCTTTGACTTTATTTAATGAAGTTATGAGTGGTAAGGATTTAGTATCGATGCCATTTTGGGATAATTTTGATGTAACTAAAGAAAATGGACCAGAAGCATTAATGGTTTCTAAACATGCTATAAATTCAAATGGAGCCGCTGATAATGCTAATGTCGGAGATATGCTCTCTGGTTTATATGGCACTTCCCCTGTTGGTTGTTGTGGATTTTATCAACCCACCATTGACCTGGTAAACTCTTATCAAGTAGGTGCAGATGGATTACCTCTATCTAGCGAAGCTTATAGGGCGACCCCTTATCTTTCTGATTTATTAAATCCAGAATCTAATTATACACTAGATGTAAACTTAAAATTTGATCCTCGTTTAGATTATACTGTAGGACGAAGAGGCGTTAATTATTTAGATTTTGGTGTGATGCCGGGGAACGCGTGGATTCGTGATGCAAAATATGCAGGTCCATTTGTCGGTATCAAAACTATGATTCCTACATCTCAATATTCAACCAATGCTGCGCCCGGTGAGAACTATTTGACAGGTCTCGATGTGAATATCATCCGATTAGCAGATGTTTGGTTAATGGCTGCAGAATGTGAAATTGAAGCTGGGTCGCTAACAAACGCTTTAAAACTAGTTAATGATGTTCGTAATCGTGCGGCGAAACTCGCTCCTAAGAAAACCGCTGCTGGAGTGAATGCTGCTAATTATATCGTTAAACCATACCCAAGCTTCGCATCTCAAGAAGTTGCTAGAAATGCTGTACGTACTGAACGCCGGTTAGAGTTAGCTATGGAAGGGCATAGATTCTTTGATTTAGTTCGTTGGGGAATTGCAAAAACAACCATTGAAACATATTCAGCATTTGAAGGAAAATATCTCTCTTCATACAGAGGATTAACCTTTGGCGCAAAAGCTGAGTATTGGCCGATCCCTCAAGTTGAGATTGACCGTAGTAACGGAATGTTAAAGCAAAATTAATTTCTATCAGTTTAAAAATAATGAAGGCTAACCAATTTGGTTGGCCTTTCATTTTACTTGTAATTATTTATTTCCAATGTTTATTAAATAGCAAACTATTCTTATGTTTACAACATGAAAAGCATCCTAATCCTACTAAGTTTTTTGATTTGTTTTACATCAAAAGCACAAAGTAACCTTAACCTAAACGAACTTTTTCAGCAATCCCAAGTACTTAATAAGCATTATTATGGTTTCAGTCTATACGATATGGATTCAAATCAATTTGTTTATGATTATAATGCAGATAAGCATTTTACTCCTGCTTCTAACACTAAAGTATTCACGCTTTTTACTGCTTTAAAACTAATCGGTGATTCTATTCCGGGATTAGCATACATTGAAAGGGGAGATTCTTTAATTTTTTGGGGTACAGGTGACCCTACTTTTTTACACTCGAAATTGGATAGTGGAAAAGTTTATAATTTCTTGAATAACAGTGATAAAAAGCTGTTTTTTTCAAGTAGTCCTACACAAGAACCTACCTATAGAAATGGCTGGTCAATTGAAGATTATGAATTTTATTATCAACCTGAAGTTTCAATATTTCCTATCTATGGAAACGTAGTTCAATTTCGCGAAGAAGATGGGAACTTAAGATTAACTCCTTCGTATTTTGATAGAGACGTCGTTAAACTTTCGGATACGACAACCAAATATAGAATTCACCGAGCTCTTGAAAATAATAGATTTGAGATCAATGAGTTGCCTTTACCGGAAAATTATGTGAATGAAAAGCCATTTCGTCCAAGTGATAGTTTATTCGTTTTACTGCTTCAAGACACTCTAAAAAGAGAAGTTGGTTTGATTTCTAAACCTTTACCACAAGATTTCAAAATCATTAAATCAATTGCGACGCGGGAGGTTTTGAGAGCAATGATGCTTCCTAGTGATAATTTTCTTGCAGAACAGTTGAATATGGTTGCGGCATTTATGAAATACAATAGCTTTAAGACCGAAGATCTTAGAAAATACATGAAGAACACTTATTATAGTCAATTAAGTGATTCTATAGAACTAAGAGATGGGAGTGGCCTATCGAGCTATAATAAAATAACTCCGAGAAGCATGGTGGAAATTCTGTTGCAAATCAATAATGATATTAAAGATGAAGCCGCGAAACTATACCTGTTTCCAGCAGGCGGTTTAGAAGGTACATTGAAAAATGTATATCCTACTCCAGAAGGGAAACCTTTTGTTTGGGCAAAAACTGGAACAATCAACAGTGTTCATTGTCAGAGTGGTTATATCTTAACCAAAACAGGAAAGAGATATGCATTCTCATTTTTGAACAATAATTTTATGGGTAGTTCTTCACCAGTTCGAAAGGAAATGGTACGTATCATCTCTAATATCTACGAAAATTATTAATTCTTATCTCAAAGCAATTGGTATATTCGCATAGTAAATCTTATGAAAATCTTTAAAAAGAACGATAAGCGATTAATACGATCATGGTCCATGTATGACTGGGCTAATTCAGCTTATAATTTAGTAATCAACTCTACTATTTTTCCAGTTTATTACACAGCAATTACTAGAAATCCGGAAACAGGTGATACTGTTTCTTTTTTTGGATATGAATTAGTAAATACGGCATTGTCAAATTTCGCCTTATCCATTGCTTATTTATTAATGGCCTTAGGGCTCCCTTTTATTTCTGCTTATTCTGATGCAGCCGGAAAACGGAAGTTTTTTATGAAATTCTTCACCTACGTAGGAGCTATTGCTTGTATGGGTTTGTTTTTCTTTAAACTCGAAACATTAGAATGGGGAATATTTTGTTTTGCTATTGCTGCTATGGGGTATATTGGTGGAGTTGCATTTAATAACTCCTATTTACCAATTATTGCGAGTCCGGATCAACAAGATCGTGTGAGTGCGCAAGGATTTGCTTATGGTTATGTAGGTTGTGTCACCTTACAGATTATCTGTTTTATCTTTGTTTTCAAACCGGAATGGTTTGGAATTGAAGACGCTTCATTTCCTGCTAGATTTTCCTTCCTTTTAGTAGGATTATGGTGGATTTTATTTGCACAAATTCCCTTTAAGTTCCTTCCTAAAAACAGACCGACTATTGGATCTGAAAAATTACCATTTTTTACAAAAGTAAAAACAGAGTTTACGGCGGTATTAACCCATATACGTCAGATTGAAGCTATTAAAAGATTTCTACCAGCATACTTTTTTTATGCAATGGGGATTCAAACTTTGGTTATAGTGGCTGCAGCATTTGGTGAAAAAGTGTTGAACCTAGGAGCAAGTAAACTTATTGCATCTATCTTATTGATACAAATCGTGGCAATTGGGGGTGCCTATATCATGTCTATTGCAGCCAAAAAATTCGGAAACATAAAGGTCTTAATAGTCGTAGTATTTTTATGGGTATTAATTTGTTGTGCCTCTTACTTTATGGCAAACGAATATCATTTTTATGGAATGGCCTTTATAGTTGGTCTTTTAATGGGAGGGATTCAATCTTTATCTAGATCGACCTATTCAAAATTAATTCCTGATGATATTGAAGATACTACATCGTTTTTTAGCTTTTATGATGTTACTGAAAAAGTGGCAATCGTAATAGGTTTATTCAGTTTTGGTATTATAGAACAAATGACGCATAATATCCGTTATTCAGCTCTTTTTCTATCTGTATTCTTTATTATAGGTTTTTTCTTGTTGTTTCGTGTTTTAAAATTTAATAAATTACAGATTATTCAAAGCAATTAATGCATAAAGTAGAGTTATTTATTCCTTGTTTTATAGATCAACTATATCCGGAAACAGGTTTTAATACAGTTAAACTTTTAGAGAAAGCAGGCTGTGAAGTTATTTATAACACTGAACAAACTTGTTGTGGTCAACCGGCTTATAATGCTGGTTTTTGGGATGATGCCAAGGCTGTGGGACAAAAATTTTTAAATGATTTTAATGATCAGCACCCTATAGTAAGTCCTTCCGCATCATGTGTAGGAATGGTTAGAAATAGTTACGATGATCTTTTTACCAATTCCATGGAACACAATAAATGTAGATCTATCCAAAGGAATATTTTTGAGATAAGCGATTTTTTAGTCAATATTCTTCAGAAGGAGTATTTCGGTGCTGAATTGGTCGGGACAGCGGTTTATCATGATTCTTGTTCGGCCTTGAGGGAGTGCAAAATAAAGGATGAACCTAGAAAATTATTAAGTCATGTAGGAGGATTAGAAATTGTAGAAATGCGTGATCAGGAAACATGTTGTGGTTTCGGAGGAACATTCGCTGTAAAATTTGAAGGAATCTCAACTGCTATGGCAGAACAGAAAGTACAAAATGCAATGGATGTAAAGGCTGATTATATCATCTCCACTGACTCTTCCTGCCTGTTACAACTACAATCATATATAGAAAAAAATCAACTTCCCATTAAGACAATGCATCTAGTAGATGTTTTGACAGCAGGATGGGCTAATATCTAATAATAAAATCAACAATCAAATGAACTCAAGAAGAGAATTTTTACGAAACCTTGGTCTGGTGACCGCCGGAGTAGCTTTAGCTCCATCACTAGATGTATTTGCAGCTAAAAAGGACTGGTTTCAGATTTCATTGGCTGAATGGTCTTTACACCGTAAGCTTTTCAAGGGAGACTTAAAAAATATTGATTTCCCGGAGTATACTGCTAAGAATTTCGGAATCTATGGCGTTGAATATGTCAATCAGTTTTTTAAAGATAAGGCAAAAGACATGACTTATTTAAAGGATTTAAATAATCGTGCTAAAGATAATGGAGTAAAGAATGTTTTAATAATGATTGATGGTGAAGGGTCATTAGGTGATCGAGATGAAACAAAAAGACAACAAGCGGTAGAGAACCATTATAAATGGATTGATGCTGCTAATTTCTTAGGCTGTCATGCAATTCGAGTGAATGCCGCAGGGGAGGGAACGAAAGAGGAAGTTAAAGGACAAGTGGTTAAAAGCTTATCCAGCTTAGCAGATTATGGCAAAAAAGGTAAGATTTCGGTAGTTGTTGAAAATCATGGTGGAATTTCCTCACATGGCGACTGGTTATCGGATGTACTTAAGACCGTTGGTAAGAAAAACTGTGGAAGCTTACCTGATTTTGGTAATTTCTATGAATACGATCGTTATCAGGGGGTACAAGAATTAATGCCTTATGCAAAAGGTGTTAGTGCTAAATCCCATGAATTTGATGCAAATGGCAATGACATTATTGTAGATTTCGGTAAAATGATGGAAATTGTTAAAAATGCCGGATACAAAGGTTATGTAGGAATTGAGTTCGAAGGAGATAAAATCTCTGAAGATGAGGGGATTAAGCTAACTAAAACATTGTTAGAAAGATTTAAATAACTTTCTTATTTAATAAGTTTTAAAAGTCAGAATTAAAGTGTAATTCTGACTTTTTTATTTAGATAATGTGAAATAGAATGTGTACAGAAAGAATTAATCAGGTAAAAATCTGTTTACATAGATAAAATCACTTTTTTAATATTGGTTTGTCCTTGACAGTAGCACAAAGAATATTCTCTCATTAATTGAGAATTTATAAAAACATATTTTATTTAAAATGGCCGTTAATTTTAAATGTTTTTTTGATAAGACCCTGATTTATTTTCAAATCCATAAAGAAGCGTTCTGAAAATAAAAAATTCGGCATTTAAATGTACTCAAGTATTCTCAACTACTTTAATATTATTCTTTAGTAATTATTGATTAGAAGAGATGTTAAATTTTTACAGGCATTTTTGATAAGTATTAATTGTAAATAAAAATTTGTTATTTTGCGACCTTGGAAAAATATAGTTTTGTAAATAATCTTATATTAACATAAATATCAATAACCGATGAATCAAGAAAAAGACCAAGATCTGGTCCAGCACCTTGCCAAACAAGGAGTTGACGGTAGAATGGTAATGGGGCATCCTGCGAGTCTCTTTGTCCTATTCTTCACAGAAATGTGGGAACGTTTCAGTTATTACGGTATGAGGGCCCTTCTTACTGTATTCTTAATCACAGAAATTGCTAAAGGAGGCTGGGGATGGACTAACGAAAATGCGATGACATTATATGCATGGTATACAGGTTTAGTTTATTTAACCCCATTAATCGGCGGTATGATAGCTGATAGATTAACAGGTTATCGAAAAGCAATCTTGTTAGGGGCCTTAATTATGACTTTAGGACATGCTTCTATGGCCCTAGAAGGAGTCTCTGAGAATTACTTCTATGTTGGATTGGTTCTTATGATTCTTGGAAATGGATTATTTAAACCAAATATTTCCTCCATGGTTGGTCAGTTATATCCTGATAGTTCTAAAAAGAAAGATGCGGGATACACCATTTTCTATATGGGTATTAATTCCGGAGCATTTTTAGGAATGTTATTATGTGGATATATTGGTGAAAAAATCGGATGGCATTATGGATTCGGATTAGCGGGAATATTTATGTTCTTTGGTATGATCCAATTTTTCTTTGCCCAAAAGATATTTGGTGTTATTGGAGAAGCCCCTGGAACTACACATGCTCCTGAAGAACATGTTCATAATTTAGCTCAGGAAGATACAACCCCAGCAAATATTGTAAGAGATAGATTAATCGTAGTTGCCGTATTAATGATTGCAAGTATTTTCTTTTTCTTTGCTTTCGAGCAGGCGGGAGGATCGATGACTATTTTTGCTAAAGATTATACCCAAAGGGTACTGTCGGGAGAGGCTAGTACTATATTTAAATGGGTTGATGCAGCATTAACGGTCTTTCCAATTCTTATCGTGACCTGGGTGCTTTTTAAACTCTCAAAAAAAATATGGAATAAATATCCATTAACAGTCATTGCAACTTCGGTTTCATTCGCTATTATATGGGGATTAGGTATTTGGAAAGTAAATAGAGAATTTACAATTGATCAAACAGAAGTTGCTGTTTCCTGGTTTCAGATCTTAAATTCTTTCTTTATCATAACATTGGCTTCGACTTTCTCGAAGATATGGGAAAAAGTATGGAATCCATCTGGAACAGTTAAATTTGCTTTTGGCCTCATCTTGGTAGCTGTGGGTTTCCTTGCGCTCGCTTATGGGTCAATGTCAATCCCTCAGGGAGCAAAAAGTGCCTCTGTAAGTATGATATGGTTAATTTTAGCTTATTTCTTTCATACCACAGGAGAATTATGCCTTTCACCTGTAGGACTTTCCTATGTTAGTAAATTGTCACCTAAGAAATTTGCCGGCTTATTATTTGGTCTTTGGTTTACCGCATCAGCAATTGCAAACTTTATCGCTGGTATTACCGGATCATACATTGATAAAATCACGGAAGCTTATTCAATGACTACATTCTTCTTAATTATTGCAGCATTACCAATCTTGGTGGCTCTTTTACTATTGTTATTCAGTGGTAAGTTGAAGAAAATGCAGCATGGTATTAACTAAACTTAATGGTTTAGTTGCTAAAATATATGAAAAGTCGATTGTATTATACAATCGGCTTTTTACTTTTTATTTTCATTTCAGTCTTAAGATTTAAAGTTAACAGAAGTATAGAAGTATGAATCAAGATTCAAATCAATCGTTTTCGGAAGAATTAGAAAAACAAGGTATAGATGGAAGTCTGGTTTTAGGTCATCCATCAGGGTTGTTTGTTTTGTTTTTCACAGAAATGTGGGAGCGTTTTTCGTATTATGGAATGCGTGTGTTATTAATTAATTTTTTAACAAGTGCTATTATCTCCGGAAGTCCTTTTTCAGGGTGGGGATGGGATCCTGTACAAGCAGGAGCGTTATATGGTACTTATGCCATGTTGATCTATATATCTCCCATATTTGGTGGGATTATGGCAGATAAATATTTAGGATATCGATATGCTATAGTCATAGGGGCAGCAATTATGACGCTAGGACATTTGTTCATGGCATTTGATACACCATTATTTCTTTATTTAGGATTAGGAGCATTAGTCATAGGTACAGGTTTTTTTAAACCGAATATGACTTCTATTCTTTCGGAGATGTACAAAAAATTCCCACGCAAAAAAGATGCAGCATATACTATTTTCTATATGGGCGTAAATTCAGGAGCTTTCTTTGGTATGATGCTTTGTGGTTATCTCGGTGAAAAGGTTGGTTGGCATTGGGGATTTGGACTTGCAGGAATATTTATGTTTTTAGGAACATTGCAATTTTGGTTTGCCAAGCCAATTTTTGGGACTGTAGGAGATCCTCCATCAGCAGAACAGAAGCTGGATAAGCAAGTTGTGAACCGTGTCGAAAATCCGGATGATAAACCTAATCCATTTACAACCGTTGATTCAATTTTGATTGCGGTTATGACAATTTTAGGATTGGGATTTGCCTTTAATGACCCGCTTTCAAAAATTGCAGGCATTGACTTGTTATCCAGTTTCCAGATCGGATCGTTTGCAGGTCAAAATGTAGCAGTTGTTGTGGCTTTAATATTATTTTTATTTGTAGTAGTCTCCCGATTACTGCGTTACACCAAAGTTATTCGTGATCGATTAATTGCAGTGATTATTTTTGCCTTTTTTGTCATCTTCTTCTGGATGTCATTTGAACAAGGCGCATCCTCTTTGGTCATCTTTGCACGAGATAGCGTGGATCGGACCTTAACTGGTAATTCATTAACGATTTTTAATATCGTCAATAGTTTATTAACAGTTGTTCCTTTATTATTAGTGACCTACGTTGTCATTATGCTGACTAGAAAAACTTTTGGTAAAGCACCACTTTCCAACATCATACAGTTTATTTGTTTTGCATGTGTTTGGGGCGTTGTAATATGGATGCTATATCGTGAATATACGTCAGAATCTTCTGAAATTGCCGTTTCTTGGTTTTCCATAATGAACTCCTTTTTTATTATCACTTTTGCCAACTTTGTATCAAAGATATGGGATTCTAAATTTAACCCGCCAGCTTCTGTTAAATATGGAATGGGTTTAATCATTATGGCGATAGGTTTTGGTTTGTTAGCATTTGGGGCACACGGTATACAAGACGGTGTCAAGGTGTCGATGATATGGCTAATTCTGGCTTATATGTTCCATACGCTAGGGGAACTTTGTCTTTCTCCAGTTGGTTTGTCCTATGTTTCTAAATTAGCTCCCGCGAGAATGATTGGTTTCATGTTCGGAATGTGGTATTTGGCATTGGCAATAGGTAATAAATTAGCTGCCATTTTGGGTGGACAAATAGAAAATATTACAAACCAATATTCATTAAGTACCTTTTTCTTAATATTCACTATCGTACCGATTATTGCGGGATTAATAGTAATGTCACTTAATCCTGTTTTGAAGAAATTAATGCACGGAGTAAAATAAAACGTAAAATTATAATATCATCATGGCTATAGAGTCACAAAAATCACTCGAGGAAATTCAAAATTTTAAAGGAAAATATCCTAAACAAATTTGGAGATTATTTTTCTCAGAAATGTGGGAACGCTTCTGTTTTTATGGAATGCGAGGTATGTTGGTTTTCTTTATGATTACACAACTGAATTTCGGTGAACGTGAAGCAAATTTACAATATGGAGCTACCCAAGCCTTTGTTTATGCTTTTACTTTTATCGGAGGTTTATTTGCCGATAAAATCCTTGGATTTAGAAAA
The DNA here is from genome assembly GCA_040394615.1 of Sphingobacterium mizutaii. Lineage (GTDB taxonomy): Bacteria > Bacteroidota > Bacteroidia > Sphingobacteriales > Sphingobacteriaceae > Sphingobacterium > Sphingobacterium mizutaii_A. The sequence goes on along the minus strand of JBEBRZ010000059.1, from coordinate 9,152 downwards.
TCCTTATTCTTTGGGGGAGTTCTAATGATAGTAGGTTCTGTATTACTTTCTATAGATACCCACCAGTTTTTCTTTTTCGGTTTAGCATTTATAATTATTGGAACAGGTTTCTTCAAGCCTAATATCTCCACTATGGTGGGAGAATTGTATCGAGAAGGGGACAACCGAAGAGATGCTGGTTTTTCTTTATTTTATGCGGGAATCAATCTCGGGGCATTCCTGGGGGGATATATATGTGTTGCAATAGGAAAAGGATATATGCTTAGTTCTGTTATTGATGAATCTCTTCGATGGAATGTTGCGTTCGGACTTGCTGCTTTAGGGATGCTGATCAGTCTAATCAATTTTCAATTTACTAAACATGAATTAGGCCCGATAGGTCTACAACCTGGTCATCCGGATGCTCTTGTAAAAACAAAAGCATTGCCTAAGTGGGCTGAATATGCAGTTTATATTGGAACCTTATTGCTAATTCCTCTAATACAAATAATGGTATCAAAAACGGAGTATACTGATTATTTTATGTACACCATTGGCCCATTAACATTGATTTATCTCTTTTTTGAAATGTCAAAAGTAGAGAAGAAAGAACGCCAAAAACTAATTGCAGCTTTGATTTTTATCTTATTTTCCATTGTGTTTTGGGGAATATATGAACAAAGTGGTGGTTCATTAAGTATTTTCGCTGCCAAGAACCTAAATGATTCCGTGTTAGGCGGGGCATTTCACTTGGATCCAAATGGGGTTAATAATTCAGGCGGGGCATTTTTCATAATTATTTTGGCACCTCTTTTTGGATTACTATGGCTGTGGTTAGCAAAAAGAAAATTGGAACCGAATACAATAATTAAATTTGGATTAGGATTTATTTTCTTAGGCTTAGGCTTTTACTTTTTATATGCGACGCGTTTCTTTGCTATAGATGGTATGACCTCACTGGATATTTTTACATTGGCTTTATTGGTAATTACAGTTGGTGAACTTTGTTTGTCTCCAATCGGGTTATCTATTATGACTAAACTATCACCAGCTAAGTTGCAGGGTATTATGATGGGAATGTGGTTTTTGGCTAGTGCGTATGGACAATATGTTGCAGGATTGATAGGAGCGAATATGGCAGAAGCCAGAGAAGGAGATTCCTTAATGGATAAACTTCTGACGTATACAGAAGGTTATAAACAATTGGGTATTTATTCCTTGATTGCAGGTGCTGTTTTGATTATTCTTTCGCCATATATTAAAAAATTGATGCATGGTGTCAATTAGATATTAAACCGGTTGAAATTTCAACCGGTTTTTTAATGCTACAGCTGAAAGAAGTCTACTCTTTATTTTAATAAAATTTAAGAAAATGTTATAAGAGTGGGTTTCTGTAATATTCACTTAAAAGACTTCTCTTAAATGATTAACTTTACCGAATCAAAATACAAACTGTGTCAGATAGTATAGTAATTATTCCTACTTACAACGAAAAGGAAAATATTGAACGTATTATTCGCAAAGTCTTTTCATTAGAAATAGACTTTCATATTTTAATAGTCGATGATGGTTCTCCGGATGGAACAGCATCTATAGTTAAAGGTCTTCAGGAGACTGAATTTGGAGAAAGGCTTTTCATCGAAGAACGTAAAGGTAAGCTGGGTTTAGGAACTGCCTATATTCATGGATTTAAATGGGCGCTGAAACGTTCGTATGATTTTATCTTTGAAATGGATGCCGATTTTAGTCATAATCCTGATGACCTGATCCGTCTTCGAGATTCATGCCTAAATTCCGGAGCCGATATGGCAATAGGTTCCCGTTATATTAAAGGCGTAAATGTTGTCAACTGGCCTATGAACAGAGTGTTGATGTCTTATTTTGCTTCTGCTTATGTAAGATTAATTACGCGGATAAATATTCAAGATGCTACAGCAGGTTTTGTCTGCTTTAAAAGAGAGGTCTTAGAGACTATTCCACTAGATAAGATTAAATTTGTGGGATATGCATTCCAGATTGAAATGAAATTTACAGCTATTCAATATGGCTTTAATGTTATTGAAATCCCTATTATTTTTACTGACAGGACCTTAGGGACTTCAAAGATGAGTACTAAAATTTTTAAAGAAGCTTTTTTTGGTGTAATCCAAATGAAATTTAATAGTCTCTTTAAGAAGTATGAAAGAAAATAGTGTAACATTGATAAGTGTTCGAAGATATGAATGAAAACCTTGACCCCAATCCAGATAAATTAACTCCAACCGAAAAGGATCTGGAGCGTGTTCTGCGTCCTCAAAGTTTTGAAGACTTTACAGGTCAGGCTAAGATCCTAGAAAACTTATCCATTTTCGTAAGGGCTGCAAAATTGCGAAGTGAAGCGCTCGATCATGTTTTATTACATGGTCCTCCGGGATTAGGAAAAACAACCTTATCCCATATCATCGCAAATGAGATGGGAGTAGGGATAAAAATTACTTCTGGCCCTGTTTTGGACAAACCCGGCGACTTAGCCGGATTACTAACAAATCTTGATGAAGGAGATATCCTCTTTATTGACGAAATACACCGTTTAAGCCCCTTAGTCGAAGAATATTTGTATTCGGCAATGGAGGACTTTAAAATCGATATCATGCTGGAGACAGGTCCCAATGCCCGATCCGTGCAGATATCTTTAAATCCTTTTACTTTAGTTGGAGCAACTACTCGCTCAGGGCTATTAACAGCACCTTTAAGAGCTCGTTTTGGTATTAACTCAAGATTACAATATTACGACTCTAAACTTCTTACCGATATTGTTATGCGTTCAGCTATTATTTTGAAAGTGCCTATTTCTGAAGAAGGAGCTTACGAAATCGCCAGACGAAGCAGGGGGACACCTAGGATTGCTAATGCACTACTACGCAGAACCAGAGACTTTGCCCAAATAAAAGGAAATGGCTCTATAGACAAGGCTATTGCCCAATTTGCCTTAAATGCCTTAAATGTGGACGAACATGGCTTGGATGAAATGGACAATAAAATTCTAAGTACTATTATCGAAAAGTTTAAGGGTGGTCCTGTAGGCGTTAAAACCATTGCTACGGCGGTCGGAGAGGATGAAGGAACTATCGAAGAGGTATATGAACCATTTCTGATTCAGGAAGGCTACTTAATGCGAACTTCCAGAGGTCGAGAGTGTACTGAATTAGCGTATAAACATCTCGGTAAAAATCATTTTAATAAAGGAAATACCTTATTCTAGATTTATTTATTCAATTTATTTAAAAGAGTAATACCTCTGCTTTTCATAGCAGCCGTAGACTCTTTTTCCAGATTGAATTCTATTAGAAGCTTTAGTTCATTTTTTACCCAGTCAAAATAAGGAATCAACCGATATAAAATATCAAACCCATTGACTCTGACAGCAACCGGACAATCAGGTAATTCTACAATTTGAAAGGTTTTTTCGAGTATGCTTTCTAACTCAGATGTATTTAAACTAATGTTTTTATTCTCTTTAGATAAAATCCACATTATCAACTTTGTATAACTTCTTAAACTGCTGTAATTATTAAGTTCTTTGTAGTTATTAACCAATTCCTTATAAACTGCTTCAAGTAATTTAGGATTCTTTAAAAGAATATGTTCTAAAGCCCATGCGCTCCTAAAACACAACCTTGGTTCTGCTTCTTCAGTACTCATTAAAAGTAATTCCTTAAGGTCTATTTCCTTTAGGATACTTTCGTTTAAATCAGAAGCCCCAAAATGTATCAGGGCTTCTTTAAATTTAGCAAGTTTCTTTTCAGACATTCTATCTTAAAGGTTTCTCCCTATTTATTTCTACCATATCAACTTCATGCATTTCCGAAGCTCCTAATAAGTGTTGACTAAAGTAGTCGGCCATTCTCCAGAAAAAATATTCTGTCATATCACCAAAACCGTGTCTTTGACCAGGCAATAATAAAAAATCAAATCGCTTATTTGCTTTAATTAATGCATCTACCATCCTGATGGAATTGGCCGGATGCACATTATTATCAATATCACCGGTGGCAATTAATAATTTTCCCTTCAAATTCTTAGCCAATTCGGTATTCTTTTTAATGTTGTAAGTAAAGGTAGTATCTCCTTTAGCGGAAATCTCTTCTTTTACACCATGATGTCTCTCACTCCACCAACGATTATAAATGTTATTTTCATGATTCCCTGCTCCCGATACCGCTACTTTAAAGAAGTCAGGATAGACTAACATAGCCGCAGTAGACATAAAACCACCTCCTGAGTGTCCAGTAATCCCTACTTTATTAATATCTATAAAAGGATATTTATCAGCCAATTGTTCCGCTACCACTTTCTTATCCTCCAAGCCATAATCGCGTAAATTACCATAACCATAAGTATGGTACCATTTTGAACGTGAAGGGTGACCGCCTCTATTTCCAACGGATACGACAATAAAGCCCATTTGTGCTAATCGATCAATACGATCCATTGACCTGCCGAAACTTTTATTAACAGCCTCTGTTTGAGGACCAGGATAAACATATTCAATAATAGGGTAGGTCTTGGTTGAATCAAAATCAAAAGGCTTATACATTACACCATATAGGTCGGTAATGCCATCCCCGGCTTTTACTTTAAAAGGTTCAGGGAATTTATAGCCTGCTGCAAACAAGTTTGATAAATCAGTCTCTTCTAATTTCATGACCAACTGTCCGCTGGAATTGTATAGATTGCTGACCGGAGCCGTGTTTACCCTTGAATAATTATCGATAAAATAATTATTGCTTTCCGGAGATAATACCTGATGATCAAAATCGCCAGGACTCAATAGTTTTACTGAACCTCCGTTTTTACTAACTGAATAGTAAAATGTATAGTAGGGATCCAAGGTTTTATCCATCCCGTTGGCTTTAAAGAACAATGTTCCTGTAGCCTCATTGTATCCTGTTAATTCATCACAATGGAATTCACCCTTAGTAATCTGGTGAATTAAATCACCGTTTTTGCTGTATAAATAAAAATGTCCCCAACCATCACGCTGCGACCAATGGATAAACTGTTCTCCATTATTGATGAAATATGGTTTTTTAATATCCAGATATACATTGGAACGCTCTTCAACAACAGTACGCGTTTGACCATTAATATTGACAGCGACAACATCAATCCGTTTCAAATCACGGCTTGATCTCGCAATATAAAATTCCTCATCATTACCCAACCAATAGTTGATAAAATGCTTCCCTTTATAACTTTCTTTGTTTCTATCTTTACTCCAAGTGCTAATCGTTTGGTTTTTAAATGCAGAAACGTCAATCTGCTTTGGTTTTAACGTATTAGCGTCAAATATATAAAGCTCGACTTCAGTAGAATCAACCTCTCCCGGCATTAAATATTTATATGTTTCCAATGTTGGACGAGTTGCAGCTACGTTATTGATTACCCATAAAGCGTTGTAGTCTCTATTGTCTTTTCTAGTTAAAGAAAAGTATTTTCCATTCGGAGACCAATTAAGCCAAACAGGTTTTCTTTTCTTCTTCTGTTCATCTTCAGATTTCTTATCACCAGTAGTTACTGAATACTCATCGCCACCCCAAGCATAATATTGAACACCATCGGTTGTTATCTGGTGTTCAACAATAGTAGAATCTTTTTCATCTTTTTGCGCCTTAAGATAATTCGCATAATCCATCCAATAAAGGTTATAGTCTTTAGCATAGAAAACCTTTGTTGTGTCAGGATTGAAATTGGCCCAAAACATTCTAGTTTTCTCTTTGCTATCCTCGTTTAATTCTTTAAGGTTGTTATTGGAAATGTTATATTCAAAATAGTATAACTTCTTTTTGATGGTATCCTTCTTATTGGTTAGTTTCTCAATCTCTTCTTTTGATTTTACTGTATCCAAGGTGCTTTGAACTTCAAACCTAATGAGATTTTCATCATCCATAAACCTTAGATTTTTAATCTCTAAGTGTTGAGCGTCGAAAGGATTCTTAACTATCTTCGTTATTCTGGCCGCCATATCCGCGTGGTCAAATAATTCCGATTTCTTTTTAACCTTGGGATCAACTAAGTACCATTTCTTTCCTTGTGGCGTATTGTACTCATACCAGAATTTATCGCCAAAATTTATCCAATTAGGATTAACTTCAGTAGAAAAGATCATCTTACTTAACTTATTTGGAGAAAATTTAGAAGCTAATTGATAATTAGGCTTTGCAAGTGTAGATTGGTCCTGCGCATTTGAAAAACTAAAGCAAAACAGGAATAAAAAGGGTAAAAAATACTTCATTAGATTAATCAGTCAATAATAATTTTATTGCGAAAATATCCTTTTATTCGTCTAAAAAAGAAGTTTTACTGTATTATTTTTGATAGGATTACACCTGGTAAAATTTTTCGTTAAAATTAACTAAGAACAGTTCTTGAGTGGCTCTGGTTATAGCAGTATAAAGCCATCTCATAAACTCGGTATTAAGCATTTCGTCAATCATATAGCCTTGATCTACAAATACTAAAGGCCACTGACCACCCTGTGCTTTATGACATGTTATTGCATAGGCAAATTTGATCTGTAAGGCATTATAATAAGGATCTTTTTTAATAGCTTCCATGCGATCTTTCTTTATCGAAATATCTTTATAATCTTCAGCGATACTATTATATAATAATTGTTGTTGTTCATAAGGAAGATTAGGAGCATCAGCATATAAGCTATCAAGGAGCACTCTGCATCGTATAGCATCACCTTCATTATTATCCATAAACTCCAGATATAGGTCAGCGAATCGAAATCCGTGCATCTCATGCACATTACTCACTTTTTTTATCACAGCCATGTCCCCATTGGCAATAAAACCGGTATTCTTTTCATCATTATCCTGTAACCAGTAATAATTGTTCTTTACAATCATGATGATATCCCCTCCGGTAATTTCTTCTTCACGGAAAAGTATCTGGTTCCGAATATGTCGATTATATAAATTTGCGGATTTATTGGATCTACATATCACCATTGTTTGTTCAATACCGAATTTATCATATGCATAATGTAGCCCTTCAATTAAACGATCACCATTCATTCTAAAAATATCTTTAAATGATTTAGTGACGAACTCCGGATAACTATACTCCACAAACTCCTCGTCAAATCGTATCTCGTTTCTTATTTTGGTTGCATTGAATAAAATCCCGGAATTTTTATCTTGCCGAACGACATCAGTCATTTCATATCCGAATATTTGCAGGCCAAATTCTGCATTCATATATTCCGAATCTAATGCTGGACTACTTTCTAACCCGACAGGTGGGAGCTGGGCGATATCTCCAACCAACATTAATGTACAGTTTTCGCCGGATTGAATATATTCTATCAAATCGTGAAGAAGCCCATTGGAAAACATACCATATCCTTCATTGCTTATCATTGATGCTTCGTCAACAATAAAAAGTGTATTCTCATGGGGGTTGTCCGCTAAACTAAATTGAAGGTCTAACGAAGCTGCATTTTTTTTTCGATAAATCTTTTTATGGATTGTTAATGCATTTCTCCCTGAATAGGAAGACATTACTTTGGCAGCTCGTCCGGTAGGGGCTAAAAGGACTGATCTTTTTTGAAACTTGGATAATGAATTCACCAAAGCGCCAATTATACTCGTTTTTCCGGTACCGGCATATCCTCTTAAAATAAAGCAAGAACGCTCAGAGAAGGTCTGCAGAAACTCGCCAAGTATTTCAAAAACTTGTTCTTGTTGCGCAGTTGCACGATGAGAAAACTGTTGTAAAAGGGTATTTTTGATGTACACAATTCAAAGTTATCCAAAAGGTTGGTCAATCCAATTTTTAAAACTAATTTTGTGGTTATAGCATCTTCTAAGTATGAATTATACTGCAAAACAATTTCATTTACATTATATTGCCCAATACACCTTAATTGTAAAAGCAAACTATCAATATGATCTTCTTTACGTTTTAGATCAAGAAGCTCAATTATTGGTCTATATGAAGTTCGAAAGTCAGCATCCGACCGAGGAAGCTCTTAAACTTTTAAGTTTGCCCTTTCAACAAGTCTATATTAGCATACCGACCCACAATCTGACATTTATCCCCGATGAATTATATCAGGATGTTGACTCAGAAAAATATAAGGTATTTATGGAAAATCCAGCTTTGGATATGATGAGAACCTCCCTTGATTTTCTTAATATTCAGGCTTTATATCAATATGATATATTATTATTTCATCGTTGGAATACTCTTTTTCCGGAAGCTAAATTTATACCCGAATTCAAATTAAATCTTATTCAGGCCAGACCTTTTATCCCACTGAAAGGAGAAGTTATTGGGCTTGTGTTTGATCAGCACAATGTTGATATATACCTGTTTATCAACGGACAATTTAAATTCTTTAATAATTTTGAAGTAATAAATGAAGATGATTTAAGCTATTTTATTTTGAATGTCTTTGAGAATTTCCATATCGAAGGTAAAGTAAATAAAGCATTGATTTCAGGTGTTGATATCGATGAATCGTTTATTAAAAAAATGAAAAACTTTGCTCAAGAAACCATTCAGTTAACTGCTCATAATCCGGCTAAAGCCTTAGATGATTTATCAGATAAAGTGATTAATAATTATTTATTAGATTTACCGACATGCGAATAATTGGAGGGAAGGCTGCGGGATTAAGGTTAAATCCACCCCAAAACCTACCTGTGAGGCCTACAACTGATATTGCTAAAGAAGCCTTATTTAATATCTTGAATAATAAACTAGATTTTGACGGTTTGTCATGTCTGGATCTGTTTGCCGGAACAGGTAATATTTCATTTGAATTAGCTTCTAGAGGAGCTCTAAAAGTAGATGCCGTTGATCAACATGGTAAATGTGTTCTTTATATTACCGAGACCGCTAAAAAACTAAATCTTCCTCAAATAAAATCGAGAAAGGCTGATGTATTTAAATATCTCAAGTCTTCAAAGGAATCTTATGATTTAATCTTTGCAGATCCTCCTTATGATTTGGGACAATTACCTATGTTAGCTAAATTAGTGCTCGAGCAGAATATTTTAAAAGAAGGCGGATTATTAATTATTGAACACCCCAGTAACCGCAAAATGATGGAAAACCCGAATTATACTGAAACAAGACAGTACGGAAATTCTTCATTTAGCTTTTATTCTTATTAATTA
>JBEBRZ010000058.1:0-23167 GCA_040394615.1 Sphingobacterium mizutaii | reverse complement strand
CTTTAATTTTTTCACCTAGCTTAGCTTCTTTACTCTCTTTCCATTCTCCGTTGCGGCTCACTAAATAAACTTTTTCAACTGAAAGGGAATTTGATGCTGATTTAATAGCCTTGGAGGCCAAAAAGTATTGGTGATAAATTCCACCGTATATCGTTCGGGTATTATTATTTTGAACCGAGAGTATGGGGCTTTTTGAAAGCTGATCAGCAGGAATAACCTTGCTAACTTGTCCAAGGATTTTACTATCTGTTGCAAGAGAATCAGTATTAAGAGTAATCAGCACATTGTTTTCCAGAGAAAAATCTTTAGGGTCGTTAGCAATTAATAAAGCATATAAAGCATCCACTGTCATCCAGGTGCTTCCCCAATATTGAGATTCCTTTTTAAAGAATAACCATTGAGTCATAGCTTTTAATTTAGAAGGGTCATTGATTTTATAGGCCTCAACCATATAAGATTGGAGACTCACGGAATTGTAGTTTTTGATGTTACTTCGCCAATAAATACCTATCTGCTCATCTTCTATTAATTCTTGCTGAAGGCGATTCCTGATTTCATCAGACTCTTTTCCTCTTCCAAATAACTGATTAACTATCCATGCTTTTGCGGCGGTTCCTGCTGAATGCTCAGCAGTAATAATAGGAGATTTCTCCATTTTGCTTTTTAGTTTTGCGCTTAATTCTTCTGATAAAGAATAGTATTCAGTCCAATATTTTCTGGCATATAAATAATCAAGCACAGTTTCTGAATGTGCTTTTCGGTCAAAAATATTAGTGTCAACATCCAAATAATTAATTAATTTATTTGCACTTGTTAGAATGTTTTTGCTCACTAATGATTTATCTAAGCTCAATAACTTACCATATATCTCAAGAATTCGAATGGAAATATGGGTGTCTGCTTTCCCCCCGTCAAACCACGGAAAACCACCGTCTTTTGATTGATTCTTTAGTATATTTTTTTCCAATCTCAGAATCTCCGCAGAAATGTTAGAATTGAATAATTTTGCCAGTTCGTTAAGTTTTCTCTCATCATTTTCTATAACCTTAATCCAAGGCATTTCCTCCACTTTAAATGTACTCAACTCTGCATTTGCTTCGAGTTTACTTTGGATACCGTCATTATTTAATTGTTTGAAATAAGTTGATATTTCAGGGTAATTCTTTTCTATATATCGAATGACACCAAGTGCAAACCACTTACTCGTCATTTGCTCAGAACATTCATAAGGGTATGATTTTAAATAATCTAGTGCAGAAATAATCTCTAAAATAGGGTTGCTTTGGACTTGAATCTTTAATTGAACATTATCCTTACCTTCTGAGTCAATCTCATAGCTTGTTTTTTGAGATGGCTGAAGTACTATTTTTTCAGTATCATTGATTAAGATTTTATCCATTAAAATTGGAAGTTCCACAATTTCACCATCTGAAAACTCGTCAGTGCCCGCAACAACCTTGATCTGGACCATTTGGATGTTCTCTGGAATTTTTAACTTCCATTCTACTAATCCATCTTTATTCTCTTCTGTGTCGAATCCCTTTACATCGGAATCGACCAAAAAAAGATTGTTGATGATTTCGTTAGTTTCAGGGTTTATCAGCTCAATTTTGGCATCTCCTTTTAATGCTTTTTTACTCAAATTCTGTAAAAGTACTTTAATCGTGATTTCATCACCTTCTCTGAAATACCTTGGTAGATTTGGACGTACCATAAGCTGTTTCTGAGTTTGTGTAAAGAATGTTCCTGATCCATAATCCATTTCTTTACTATGAGTAAATAATAAGAGTTTCCATTTTGTTAAAGCCTCAGGACTGTCAAACTCGAATGTTACGTTTCCATCTTTATCAGTACGTAAATCAGGAAAGAAAAATGCCGTTTCCTGTAAATTTGTTCTAGCTTGGATATTATCCAATTCCTTCTTAGCTAGTCTAGCATCTTTGGTAGTAATCAGCATCACACCATTTTCGGCTCTGGAGCCATAAATCTCCATTGCATTTTCAGCTTTTAAAACGTCAATAGATTGAATATTTTCTTTTTCAATTCGTTCAAATTCTTCCTTACTTACTATCTCTCCATTTACTACATATAATGGACTTTTAGTAGCGGACGATGATGAAGACCCTCGGATAGAAATATTATTTTCTAAATCTATTTGTAATCCACTTACCTTTCCTTCTAAAGCCGTACTCATAACTACGACCTCGTTTAATACAGCATCTGATTTAGCAAAAGAGGTTCCCCGGAGCATTATTCTTGGTGGTACTGAGAAATATTTCCATAAACCATAATTCCTTACATAAGGCAAATGATTGTTTATTTTCTTTTCCTCAAGTTTTCTGCTAAATAAGGAATAACTAGAATTATTTGAATAGAAATTATTTGTTAAGTAATAAAAATTAAGAGATTGATAATAAGGGATATTCTGGGGAATATTTAGGTTATAATTGATTGAATAAAACTGATCTAAAGAAGAGTCATACATACTAGCTAAAACCTCTGCTTCTTTATCCTCATTATTCTTTTTTACTGTGAAACTCCATTTTTCTACTTGTCCTGGAGTAATCTTGTCTCTAAAAGTTTGAACTTTAATATCCAGTTTTTTGTCTTCTGTTTCCAAAGGAATATAAATCTCAATCTTTTCCATTTTATTGTCCTTCACAAATAAAACATGGTATTTTATCTTATTGTTGCTATGGTTTCTCGTGAAAATAAAATTATAATCAACTTTTCCATTCTTCCAATCTAGGATTTCCACACTTTTCTTAGCAGGGTAGGACTCTTGAATAATGAATAATTTTTGAGGATCATCAATATCAGTTAAAAATGAAATATTGACCTTATCTCCGAGTTTATATCTATCCTTATCGAGGGTATATGATAAGAAACTATTCGATGTAGACTTTTTGCTAATAGGATTATAAACTTTAGTGGTTCTGTTATTCTTGATGGTATCAGATCCTATTATGGATGTAGCTTCAATTTCATATTCACCTTGTGGAAACAAGGTAGAGTCTATGGTATAATAATTGGTGTCCCGGGTGTCAAAATGAAACTTTGATATGGACTTTCTCTTTTTACCATCAATTAACTGATCATCAAATAGGTTTGGAAAATATTTTTTATAGTCTGTTTTAGAAATAATATGAAAATCAATATTATTAAATACCGACTCTTGAGAAATTGGCAGGATTATTTGAGTCTCTTCCAATTTGAAAATCTCAACTTCACCAGCAAATTGTAGAGGTTGCTGATTTTGATTTGTTGTCTTTATATTCAAGGATTTCCATTTAAACTCCTCAACATAGTTCGGAGATTCAATATCTATATTCCAGGGAGTACTACTAAAAAAATATTGATCTGAAGCTGTCTGCATTTCTCCCGCATTACTCACAACTTCAACTTGATAAGAAATGTTGAAATCCTCAAATGATTTCAAGATACTATCCATCAAAGGAAGCTTTAAAACAAAATTTCCATTCACATCTGTATGAATCGTACTATCTACATGAATTTGATTATACGATCTACGTCCATAGGCCGAGATTTGTATTTTATAATTTACAGCAGCATCCGAAAGCACCGCTCCTGAAAAACTTTCAACATGACCCTCAAATTTTGCCGTATCCTGATGTGTATAAGTCTCCTCATTTTTCTTAAACTTTACCAGAAAAGTCGGTCTTTTGTACTCTTCAACTCTGAATCTATTAATGTTGCGCGTGGTATTCCTGTGAGTGAAAGATAAAGTAAACATTCCTGCCAGTGTTTGGGATGGTAGTTTAAATTCGCCATTTATCGAACCAAATTCATTGCTAATAAGTTTGATAGAATCTACTTTTGTGTTGTTGGCATCTAGTAAGAAAACTTCAATTTTTTCTTTTGATAAGGCTTTCTCGGCTTTGTATTTGTTATTAAACAAAATTGCTTTGAAATAGAGTGGCTGTCCTGGTCTATAAATACCCCGATCTAAAAAAGATTCAATCTTGAAATTTTCATCTTCATCTTGAACATAATAATCTATTATATCCTCTCTTAAATGCTCTGGTATTTCATCTAAGTCGTACAAATCAATGAGCTGATTTTCCTCTTCTATAAATAATTCATGATCTTCAAGATCAGATATGTTCTTTCTGTTATCCGTTTGAAAGGAAAATTGCCCTTTGTTATTAGTTTTTAAAGTACGTGATAGTTTGAGCGGTTTTTTCTCAGATATTTCGTAGAACTTTAACCTTTTATTTGAAAAAGGTTGTCCGGATTTTCTATGGATAATTAATCCATTATATATGTCAGAATTTTCCTTTTCCGCATCTAATGTCGCAGAAATAAACAAATCAGTAATTTGTAAATTTGATACTGCTACATCTCTGAATAACCCATCATCTTTAAATTCTTTATTGTTGGAAATCATCAAGGTATACCTACCATAATCCATCGGATTAATCTTATAGAGACTGTTTAATACCTTACCTTTATGCATGTTCACAACAACTACTTCCTCATACATTAAATTAACATCTAATCGGACCTCATAAGTTATACTATCATATTTAGTTTGATAGAATTTAATGTCATTGGGCCTGTTTGTCGTATTATATATGCGAATAAATAAACTGTCAACATTTCTCAAAGCTAATTTTAATGGTGAGTATTCCATAGAAGGAACAAATAAATCATGACTTAATTTGATTTCAACTTTCTTAATTTGATTCTCCAACTCATTAACCAAATCCAACCATGGAGATTGGGGAAAATCTTCTTTTGCTTTCTGTAATAATGAAAGTGCCTTATCTTGCTGATTATTCCTATTATAATACTCAGCTAATTGATGAATGAGATAAACTGAATAATTACAATGATATTGTTCAATCACTTTTTCATAATTTAATTCGTAATCTCTTGAATATGTATTTTGGTGCTTTATTCCTTCTGAAAGAATATAAGAGCTGGCATCATCATATCCGTTTTTATCATTAAAGGCTATTATTTCGTTCGTTTTATCCTCAATTAATTGACGCCCTAATATGTTGTCATTTTTTAGAAAATTCAAATATGAATAAGAGAGATAATGGTAAAGAGTTGGGGTTAGGGAAACATTGCTCATATCGACAAACATTTCTTTCCAATTAGAGATGTTTTCTTTTTGGAGCAATTGTGTATTAGAAAGGGATAATTTATATAAAGAATCAATGATGTTTGATTTCTGTTCAGCATTAGCTGCAAGGAATTTATTCTCGCTTTTACTTAAATATCGATTGAAGTTACTGTGTAGGAATGTTGCGTAAAAATTATAGAGAACATCTTTAATCAATGATTTAGACTCCCGGATCCCTTTTTGAAAATTCTGATCTATTCTAATAAAAGCTTGGTCATCACTACTATTTATTTGAGTTACGTTGGTTTCCGCAAGGAATGCTCTTAACCAGGTTCCCTCATCATTTTCTTTAATTGCAGTAGCTTTTATATCCGCTAATATGGGAAGGGTTTGCTCGTAATTCTTAATTTGCATCAAACGCTCAACTTCTGCCCATCTTAAACTTTGATCTTTTGGAATTGTTTGTGAATGAGCTATAAGAGGAAATAGTACAAGAATAATCCAGAGTAATTTTTTCATATTTAAGTTCATTAATGTATAAATTAATACATCGTTTTACATGAGGGATGCAAAAAAAAATCAGTTTCCATAAATCTATGAAAAATTATTTCTACTATTATTTAAATACTTTTTAAAATCTCCAGCATCAATGGAATTCCCGGATTCCGATTCTTTTTATTCCAAACCAAAGACAAGGTAGTCCTTTGCGGAATATGAGTTAATTCCAAGAAATCTACGTGTGTGTGATATCCTTTCTTTAAGGAAGTCGGAACTATAGCAACTCCTAATCCTTGACTGACCAAATTGAAAATACTCAACGCATTCACTGTTTTTAAGGCAACGTGTGGTGTAAAATCATGGTCTTCAAAAATGCTCATTACCAATTCATAGTATGAATTGCTGTATTCCTTTGAAAATAAAATAAATGATTCATCACGGAAATCAAGAAGATTAACTTTAGCGTTCGTTTTTGAATATTTGTTCTTAGGCACAACCAATGAAAAATGTTCTGTAAGTATTGGAATAGAATTAAGAACTGATGGGGTTTCCTTAATCCTGACAAAGCCAAAATCTAATTCATTTTTAAAGAGCAACTCAAGCTGCACTTCATTAGAAAGTTCATTTAAAGTAATGTCAATAAGAGGTTGTCTTTGCTTTAATGCTACTAATAATTGGGGTAGAATAGCCTGAACTGCTGATCCTATAAATCCAAGTTTTAAAGAGGTAATCTTTCCCTCAGAAATCTTTTCAATATGTTCCTTCATATTGGAAAGCTGATTGAAAATGAGATCTACTTCTCCTTTTAGGTATTTCCCTGCCTCTGTCAATTCCACATTCCTTTTGTCCCTGATAAATAAAGCTGTATGATAATATTCTTCTAATTGTTTTATCTGTCTGGATAGGCCGGGCTGTGCAATAAATAACTTCTCTGCGGCCCTACGGAAGTGTAATTCTGCTGCTACTACCTTAAAATATTGAAGATGGCGAAGTTCTATTTGATAATTCATAGTTATCAGTTGTTGCAATAATTGATATTACTAATTATCAAATATAGCAGGTAAATTTGAATAACACGGAGGTTAATTATGAAATCATTTAAATACGGAGAAGATTTTTTGAGCAGTTCCATTGCTCTTTCAATAGCTAAGGCTGAATGTCAAGGTGTTCTTAGTGAGGATACTATTACAAAAATCAATACGAGTGCACAATATGTTCAGGATATTGTAGAAGCCGGCAAGGTCGTTTATGGAATAAATACAGGCTTTGGTCCCTTATGTACAACTTTAATCAGCCCACAGGACACGAAAAAATTACAGGAAAACATATTGATGAGCCATGCTGTAGGCGTAGGCGAGCCAATTGAAAAAGAACTAAGTAAGCTGATGTTAATCTTGAAAGTTCATGCTTTAGCAAAAGGCTTTTCAGGTGTTCAATTAAGTACTGTTGAACGGATAATATGGCATATACAGCATGATGTAATTCCGGTAGTACCTAAGCAGGGCTCTGTAGGTGCTTCGGGTGACTTAGCTCCATTATCCCATTTGTTTTTACCGTTAATTGGGTATGGGAAAATCTGGAAAGATAATGTTGCGGTTAGTACAGCGGAAGTCTTAAAAGAACATGGGCTTGAACCTATTCATTTAGGAGCCAAAGAGGGTTTAGCTTTAATCAACGGTACACAATTCATGGCTGCACATGCTGTAAAGGCTATTGTAGAAATGAGAAGATTAATGAATAATGCAGATCTGATTGCGACCTTAATGATAGAGGGACTAAATGGATCTATTAAACCTTTCTATACCGAACTGCATCAATTAAGGCCATACAAAGGCAATACTTTCGTTGCCTCAACCGTCTATAATTTATTGAAAGGCTCTGAAATATTAGAATCCCATAAAAACTGTTCAAGAGTTCAGGATCCCTATTCTTTGCGTTGTATTCCACAGGTACATGGCGCATCAAGAAACGCCTGGTTACATTTCAAAGAAATCATCGAAACTGAAATCAATTCTGTAACTGATAATCCTATTATCATCAATAACGAACTGACTATTAGCGGAGGTTCCTTTCACGGACAACCTATCGCGCTACCTCTAGATTACGCTACCCTTGCCGTTTCGGAATTAGGAAATATCTCCGATAGGAGAGTGTATCTTTCTCTGGAAGGAGAAACCAATGGGGTCCCTAAATTGTTGATGAAAGCAACAGGTTTAAATTCCGGTTTTATGATCCTTCAATATAGTACAGCGGCCCTTGCTAGTGAGAATAAAGGACTTTGTTTTCCCGCTAGCGCTGATTCTATTCCAACCTCTTTAGGACAGGAAGATCATGTCAGTATGGGGTCTATTTCCGGTAGGAAACTTCTCCAAGTACTCGATAATGTCGATAAAATCTTAAGCATAGAATTGTTGTGTGCAGCACAGGCGAAAGACTTTCATACTCCACTACATTCTACTGATATTATAGAAGCAATTCATCAACATATCAGAACCAGGGTGCCCCATATTGAAGAGGATCAACCCATGCAGGAGATATTAGATAATGCCCTGGATATTATCAAATCGGGAGAACTAATCGAGATTGCAAAGAAGGTTGCCGAGAAAAATAGCCTATCTTATTTTGGTGAAGGTGTAGAATATTTTGAAAATTATTAATTATGATGGTAAACGAAAGACTTATAGGACCTTTTAAGCAATTGCTGACAATGAAAAATATGTCAGTGAAAGGTGCATTAAAGGACTCTGAATTGGACATCATTGAAAATGCAGGTGTTCTTAGTAAGGATGGTAAAATAAAGGCTGTAGGGGAATTTAACACATTGAAGTTATCAATAACCAATGAGATAGAAACAATTGAACTGAAAGGAGATTTCGTGGTATTACCGGGCTTTATTGACTGTCATACCCATATCGCTTTCGGAGGTAACCGAGCTAATGATTTCGCTATGCGTAATGCGGGGAGTAGTTATCTTGAAATAGCTGAAGCAGGCGGAGGAATCTGGAGTACAGTAAAGCATACCCGTGCCTGTTCTCTTCAAGAACTGAAAGATTTAACTTCTCTGCGTGCTGATGAATTATTGCAACAAGGAATTACAACAATAGAAGTTAAAAGTGGATACGGACTAACCATCGAAGAAGAACTGAAAACCTTAAGAGCTATCAAATCTTCTAATGAGGAATCCTCATCGGATTTAATTGCGACCTGCCTTGCTGCCCACATGTTACCAAAGGATTATGGAGGAGAGGCGGAAGGCTATCTTTCCGAGATTGCTGCTAAGCTATTCCCTATTTTAAAAGAGGAAAACCTTACTAATAGGATTGATGCATTTGTGGAAAGGAGTGCTTTTTCAGCCGAACAGATCTTACCCTACTTTCAAAAAGCCAAAGAGATGGGCTTTGACCTCACCGTACATGCCGATCAATTTACAGTTTCCGGATCTCAGATAGCCGTTGATTTGGAAGCAGTTTCTGCAGACCATCTGGAAGCATCTACCGAAAATGAAATTCGTCTTTTAGCATCCTCAGATGTAATACCGGTTGCTCTTCCTGCCGCTTCTTTAGGAATTGGATGCGACTTTACACCAGCTAGAAAATTATTGGATGCAGGCGCAAGTCTCGCAATTGCGACAGATTGGAATCCCGGTTCTGCACCAATGGGAAAACTCATAGAAAGTGCCAGTATATTGGCTACCATGCAGAAACTAAGTAATGCAGAAGTATTGGCCGCAATTACGTTTAGAGCTGCTAAGGCCTTGAACCTGAATGATAGAGGGAAATTAGAACAAGGTCTGTTAGCTGATTTTGTGATATATGAGACGGATAATTACCAAAACATCACCTATCAGCAAGGAAGATTACAACCTAAATCTGTATGGAAAAATGGAATTGAAGTTTTTGTAAGAAAGGACTATAATAATGATTAAAAAAGATTTTAAAGAAGCAATTGTACAGGGAATTCCAACGGATTTACCGAAGAGAGCTGAATTAGATAATAGAGTAAGCCATGCGCCCAAGCGTAAAGCGATATTGAGTAAAGATGAAGAGATGTTGGCTCTTCGCAATGCACTACGTTATTTCCCAAAAGAGTGGCATCAAGAGTTAGCTCCTGATTTCTTAGAGGAATTAAGAACGTATGGCCGAATTTATATGTATCGGTTCCGTCCCGATTATGAAATGTACGCTCGACCCATTTCCGAATATCCCGCAACTTCTAAACAAGCAGCAGCCATTATGTTAATGATCCAAAATAACCTGGATCCTGCTGTTGCACAGCATCCACATGAATTGATTACCTATGGTGGTAATGGCGCAGTATTTCAAAACTGGGCTCAATACCTGTTGACGATGCAATATCTCTCCCAGATGACGGATGAACAGACTTTGCATATGTATTCCGGCCATCCTATGGGATTGTTTCCTTCGTCAGAGAATGCTCCGCGAGTAGTCGTAACCAACGGTATGATGATCCCTAATTATTCTAAACCTGATGATTGGGAAAAATTTAACGCCTTAGGTGTAACGCAGTATGGACAAATGACTGCCGGATCTTATATGTATATAGGGCCGCAAGGGATTGTACATGGCACGACAATTACTGTTATGAATGCTTTCCGAAAACATTTGCCAGCTAATGAAACTATAAAAGGTAAGTTGTTCGTGACTTCAGGTCTTGGAGGAATGAGTGGTGCTCAACCTAAAGCGGGGAATATTGCAGGATGTATAACCGTATGTGCCGAAGTGAATCCCGCTGCTGCTAAAAAAAGACAGCAACAAGGCTGGGTGGATATTTTAACTGAAGATATGAATAGCTTGCTGGAAACAGTAAGAGATGCTATCAGCGAACAGCGGACTGTATCCATTGCCTATATTGGAAATATTGTGGATGTATGGGAACAGTTTGATGAGCAGAATATTAAAATTACAGTGGGTTCAGATCAAACCTCCCTGCATAATCCATGGTCCGGAGGTTACTATCCGGTTGGATTGTCCTTCGAGGAATCTAATGAGCTGATGGCTCATAATCCTGAACAATTCAAAAAAGAAGTTCAAAAGACATTAATTAGACATGCAAATGCGATTAATAAACATGTCGCAAAAGGAACTTATTTCTTTGATTACGGGAATGCATTCTTATTGGAAGCAGGCCGTGCAGGTGCAGATGTCATGGCTCCGAATGGAATTGATTTCAAATATCAATCCTATGTTCAGGATATTCTAGGTCCTATGTGTTTTGATTATGGCTTCGGTCCCTTCAGATGGGTTTGTACATCCGGAAAAACAGAGGATCTAAAAATAACAGATCAGTTGGCTTTGCAAGTCTTGAAAGATCTGCAAAAGGATGCTTCTCCTGAAATATATCAACAAATGGAAGATAATATCAAATGGATTGAGGAAGCCGAACAAAACAAACTCGTGGTTGGATCTCAGGCTAGAATTCTCTATGCGGATGCCGTAGGAAGAATGAAAATTGCGGAAGCATTTAATAATGCAGTTAAGGAAGGTAGACTTTCAGCTCCAGTAGTTTTAGGTAGAGATCACCATGATGTTAGCGGAACGGATTCACCTTATCGTGAAACAAGTAATATTTACGACGGAAGTAAGTTTACAGCTGATATGGCAATTCACAATGTTATTGGGGATAGCTTTAGAGGGGCGACATGGGTTTCCATACATAATGGTGGCGGTGTAGGCTGGGGCGAAGTTATTAATGGTGGTTTCGGTATGCTGTTGGATGGATCCGAAGACAGTGATCGCAAATTGAAACAGATGTTATTCTTTGATGTCAATAATGGTATTGCCAGAAGAGCATGGGCAAGAAATAAAGAAGCTCAAAGTGCATTGAATACGGAGCTACAAAGAACCCCCAATTTAAAAGTGACAAGAGCTGTTTCAGTTGAAGATAATTTAATTGAGAACCTATTTAATCAAGAATAATATGAAAGCATTCGATAATGTTTTTTATGACCCCATTGATGCTCAGGCTTGGACAGGTAGGGTAGATGCTGATTCTGCGGATTATTATCGCTGGCATCAAATCATTGAATTTTTAGATTTGAACGAAGACATTCAATCATTAGAAAATAAACTCGTCCTGCTCGGTTTCTGTTGCGATGAAGGAGTGAAGCGCAATCAAGGTCGAGTAGGAGCAAAGGAAGCACCCGACACACTTCGTAAAATATTGGCTGGTTTACCAGATCATACTAATCTATATAAGAGAATTGCTGACGCAGGAAATATTATTTGTGTGGGTGAGGATATGGAAGCTGCTCAAGAAGAACTCGCAAGGCGGGTCTCGCAAATTATCAAATTAGGAGGTTTGCCTCTTGTAATAGGTGGGGGGCATGAAGTTACCTATGGGAATTTTAGAGGAGTAAGAGAAACTACCCCAAGTCGTAAGGTGGGTGTTATCAATTTTGATGCACATTTAGATATTCGCGAAACTGTAGAGAATAGAGGGAACTCAGGAACCGGTTTTTATCAAATAGCAGAAGAAGCTAAATTAAATAAGGAAGAGTTTCATTATTTAGCGATAGGGATTCAGGATATCAGTAATACAAAAGCACTGTTTAAGTATGCCGCAGAAAACAATGTAGAAATCATTAAAGCTAAAGATATTCATACCGGGACTATTGATGCCATTAAAAATCAGATAAGGGAATTTTCAGAAAAAGTTGACCTTGTTTATGTCACAATAGACATGGATGTTTTTGCCGCTCCTTTTGCTCCTGGTGTTTCTGCAACAGCTTTTAGTGGCATCATCCCTGATCCTAATTTTTACAGCATATTTCAATCTGTACTAACAATACAAAATCTGAAGAGTATGGATATTGCTGAAATCAATCCCATATATGATATTGACAATAGAACGACAAAGTTGGCAGCAGATTTGATTTTTCGAGTAGCAAATATCTCTTGATATTGCTTAATTTTAAGAATCACGTCGCACTAAATAAAGAAATATGTCAAATATAGATTTCATCCGAGAAGAAACTGCAGCTAACATAGGAAATTTTATGGTAGGCAGACTTTTGCCATTCCGTCAAAAGCGCTCTATAGGTCCATTTGTCTTTATAGATCATATGGGCCCCGCTTGTTTAGCAGATCATGAAAACTTTGATGTGGGACCACATCCACATATAGGACTGTCTACACTAACCTATCTATTTGATGGTTCTATTTTTCATAGAGATTCTATCGGATCTGCTATGGAGATTAAACCCGGTGCAGTAAACTGGATGACCGCCGGTAAAGGGGTAGTACATTCTGAGAGAACTCCCGAATATCTTAGAGAAATTGATAAGTTCTTGCACGGATTGCAAATTTGGATTGCGCTTCCAAAAGACTTGGAGTTTATGGATCCTGAATTCCATCATGTTGAAGCCGATCAAATTCCTCATTGGACTGAAGATGGGATCTCTTTTAAACTAATAGCTGGTGAGGCTTTCGGGAAAAAATCCCCGGTTCCTGTATATAGTAAACTTTATATGGTTGAAATTAAAGCTGAAAAAGATGCTTTAGTAGATATCAGAAATGAACTGTATGGAGAAAGCGGGCTTTATATTCTTGAAGGTGAAATTAAAAGTAACGGCTTTGCTTATGGCCCTAAACAGATTTTAATTACGTTGGATGCTCATCTGTGTACCTTTGAAATGAAAGCCGGAACAACGGTCTATATTTTTGGTGGTGAGCCATTTCCTGAAGAGCGTTTTATTTATTGGAATTTTGTTGCAAGTGATAAAGAAACCATTGAAAAAGCGAAGGAAAAATGGATTAATCACGAGTTCCCCAAAGTGCCTAACGATGATGGTTATGTTCCACTTCCCGGAACAAAGTAAAGATTAAAAGGTTTGTTTTTTTAATTCTTCTCGATAGGGGTGTCAGGATCTGCGCCCCATTCACTCCACGAACCATCGTAGATTGTAATATAATCGGTTCCCAGTTGAAATGCACCTAATGCGATTATAGCAGCTGATATCCCCGAACCACAGGTGAAAATATTTTGTTTAGCAGCATCTATTTTGCCATCATATAATTTTTGAAGTTCCATTTCATCCTGATAGGTAATTCCGTCAATCACCAAATCAAATGGTAGATTCTTCGAATGTGGGATATGCCCTGAACGCAAACCTTCTCTTGGTTCAGGAACAGAGCCATGAAATCGACCAGAGGATCGGGCATCCGTAATGGTCATATCATCATCACCTATACGTTCTATCAGTTCTTCTTTTGAAATAAACCATTCGTAATGTTCTTCAGCTTTAAAATTTCCAATCCCACGGACTTCCCCATAAGAATGAACAATTGGTAGGCCGGCGGCTTTCCAGGCAGGCTCTCCTCCATTCAATACATAAACATTATTCAATCCCATATAGCGGAACATCCACCAAGCTCGTGGGCTTGAGTAAATTCCCCAGCGATCATACACGATAATGGTGGAATCCTTATTGATTCCTAATTTCTGAGCTTCTTGTGTAAATTTATCAGCACTTACCATTGTATGGGGAAATTTACTGGTATGATCTGAAAACACCCCCTCAATATCAAAAAATAATGAATTAGGTAATAGATCTAATTGACTATTATCCATTTTCTGATTGACTTTGTCAATTGTTGCATCAAGGATAATTGCATTTTCTTCGTTAATAAGTTTTAATGCCTGATCCGTGCTAATGAGTGCTGAAGTTTTCATCTTGTAAAGCTGAATTTAATAAATGAAAGTAAGGATAAAAGCTGATAAAATAAAAAGCCCCGATTAAAAACCGGGGCTTTGAAGTATTTAGATTAATCTAAAAATTATTTAGATTTTTTCTCATCATCTTCCATTTGCTCTTTTAATTGAGCTAACACGTCAAGATCACCTAAAGTTGATTTCTCAACTGAATCTTTAACTTTCTTCACTGCAGCATTCGCTGTTTTAGCTTCTTTCTTACGAGCATTGAACTCTTCGATACGTGCTTCAGCTTTTGCATCTTCCCAGATACGGGAGTGAGAAATAACAAGACGTTTGTTTTCTTTGTTGAACTCAATGATTTTGAATTCAGCAACTTCGTCAACTTTCAATGCAGATCCGTCTTCTTTTACAGAGTGTTTGTTAGGGCAGAAGCCTTCAACACCGTATTGTAAAGCAACGATATCTCCTTTATCACCAACTTTGATTACAGTACCTTCGTGAACTGAACCTTCAGTGAAGATTGTTTCGAAAGTATCCCAAGGGTTTTCCTCTAATTGTTTGTGACCTAAAGAAAGTTTACGATTTTCTTCGTCTAATTCTAATACAACAACGTCTAATCTTTCACCAACTTTAGTGAATTCGTTAGGGTGGTTAACTTTCTTAGACCATGAAAGGTCAGAAATGTGAATTAAACCGTCGATTCCGTCTTCTAACTCAACGAATACACCGAAGTTAGTCATGTTCTTAACAACTGCTGATTGTTTTGAACCAACTGGGTAACGTTCAGTGATGTTTTGCCAAGGATCTGGAGTCAATTGTTTGATACCTAAGCTCATTTTGCGCTCTTCACGGTCTAAAGTCAAGATTTCAGCTTCGATTTCGTCACCTACTTTCAAGAACTCTTGTGGAGAACGTAAGTTTTGAGACCAAGACATTTCAGATACGTGGATTAATCCTTCAACACCAGGGATGATTTCTAAGAATGCACCGTAATCAGCTACAGTAACAATTTTACCTTTTACTTTAGAACCTACTTCTAAGTTAGTATCTAAAGATTCCCAAGGATGCTCAGAAAGTTGTTTCAAGCCTAATGCAATACGTTTCTTCTCATCATCAAAGTCAAGAACTACAACGTTGATTGTTTGGTCTAAAGCCAATACCTCTTTCGGATGCTCAATACGGCCCCATGAGATATCAGTAATGTGAAGTAATCCGTCAACACCACCTAAGTCGATAAATACACCGAAGTCAGTGATGTTTTTAACAGTACCTTCCAATACTTGTCCTTTTTCCAATTTCGCAACGATCTCTGATTTTTGGTTTTCCAAATCGTCTTCGATCAATACTTTGTGGGAAACAACAACGTTTTTGAATTCATGGTTGATCTTAACAACTTTGAATTCCATAGTTTTACCTACGTAAACATCATAGTCACGGATAGGTTTGATATCAATTTGAGATCCTGGTAAGAAAGCCTCAACACCTTTGATGTCTACAATTAAACCACCTTTTGTACGTGATTTAACGAAACCATCGATAACTTTGTCGTTTTCCAAAGCCTCGTTGATTTCTTCCCAAGATTTTTGTGTTTTAGCACGTTTGCGTGATAATACTAATTGTCCGTTTGCATCCTCTTGCGATTCAACAAATACGTCAACCGTATCACCAACTTTTAAGTCAGGTAAGTCACGGAACTCAGATAATGCTACTAGACCGTCTGATTTGAAACCGATGTTTAAAACAACATCTTTGTTATTGATCGATACCACGATACCTTCAATAATCTCACCTTGATTGATTTGGTTGAATGTGCCAGCGTACTGCTCTTCTAGTTTAGTACGTTCTGCATCACTGTAGTTACCAAAAGCTTTTTCATCAAGATCCCAGTCGAAGTCTCCTGATGGAGTACTCCAAGTGTTTGATTTAATCTCATCGATTAAATTTGAATCTGCTTCAGACTCAATCTTTTCAGTGTCCTTCACAACTTTTGTGTCAGCACCTTGTAGCTCTGCGTTTTTCGCCGCTAACTCTTTTTCTGCTTCTTGTTTTTTTGCCATTAATTAATAATCTCCTTTTCCCTACTGTGTAGGGATTGCAAAGATACTAAAAACTTTTATTTACAATAGTTTAGAGTTAAAAAAGTTTAAAAAGATCAATTTTACGATGATTCTTGCTTCATCTCATCACTGTCCTCAAAGATAGGATATATCGTTTTGGTAATGATTTCAGTCAACTTTCGCTCATTAAATGGCTTAATTAAAATACCGTCAAACGATACCTTTTTTTCCTTTTCAAGTTTTTTAACCTGCTCATTATCAGAGGATGTGGCAATTATTTTTACAGAATCATAAATCGAATTTGCCCGTACTGCTGCTAAAAGCTCATCGCCTGTCATTATTGGCATATTAATATCTGTAACAACGACATCAATATGGAACTGACGAATTATATCTAAAGCTTCTTTTCCGTTTGTAGCCGTCTGCACATGTCTATGTAACGAGAAAAACTGTTTTAAGTACAATAAATTTAAGGCATTGTCATCCACTATTAACCAGTTTAAATCCTTCGAAAAATCACTGATTCTTTGAATATTTAAACTTGTCTTTCTTCTAAATTTAGGTTTAGGAACCGGTATCTCTACTTTAAAAGTTGTTCCTTGACCTGCGTTAGTTTGAAAGTTTATCTTTCCACCTAAATTACTTACTATGTTTTTTGTGATGTAAAGTCCTAAGCCGACACCTCCTTCTACCTTATTATTCTTATTAACAGTATAGTACTTCTTAAAAATATTCTTTTTTAGCGCATCGGGAATTCCCTGACCTTCATCAGATACCTTAAGAATTAAATTACATTGATCATCTACAGCAGCGGTAACAACAACTTTCCCTCTATTGGAATACTTTATCGCATTACTAATCAGATTGCTCATAATCTGTCTGATTTTAAATTCATCAGAAAAAATCACAGTTGGTTTTTCCTTATCTACAATACATTCCAGCTCAATGTTTTTCATTTCAGCTTGATTTTTATGCGTTTCCATTACATCTGTCAATAGGTCGACATAATCAAAGTGTATTGCCTCGATCGTATCATGTTGATCCGTCTTACTTAAATTTAAAATGTCATTGATCGTTTTTGAAGTGGCCGTTATATTAGTGTAAGCTGATTCTAATAAATGAACATCTTTTGGCTGATAAAGGTCTTTCCTGCTTTTTAACAAATCTACAATTCCTATTAATGAATTAATAGGTGTTCTTATTTCGTGCGTTATTTCAGCTAAGATGTCCGTTTTCTGTTCAGCTAATTTCGATGCATAGCTTTTTTCGTCAAGTAATTTACGTTCGTAATAACTTGTAAAGAATTGATAATAAACCAGGATACATATAACGATAAAGACAAATGTTAAGGAAATAATGATTTGCCATTTAAAGGTATCTGTCTTGGAAATCAGAATATTTAATTCATGATCTGTTTTCTCACGCTGAATCTGAATTCTTTCCTCATGAATAACTCGAATCAGCTGGTGCGCGCTGTGTAAAAGTGTAAAATTATCCGCCAATAAAGATCTTTCACTTTTTCGGATTGCCGTAAGCGTTTTCTTTAGTTCATTAAGTTTATTTGTTGTCTGAGAGTTTCGTTCTCGAAGTATATATTGGAGATTTTGATATTCTTCAAAGACTTGTTGGGAGTGTGCATGATTAACTGGATCCACACTCACTGTATCGTCGCCTTTTTGGAAAATTCGTTTTAATAATGGTTTTCTTTTAACAACCACCTTTTTAGGTTCCCCTATAGTGGTCAACGTATGACTTTTAATAGGTGGAAGATCAAAAATGGATTCATCCGACGATTCCAGATTAAAAGTCTTCAGTTGCTCAGAACTCAGTAGCATCGAGTCCAACTTACTGCTTAATATGTCATATTTAGGCATTAAATCCTCTAAGGTCCTCCCCGCATAGGAACTGTCAAAATCATCTGCCACCTCTTTCCCTTTCGTCTGCAATAGTGAATCCACAGCTGATTTTAACAAAATCAAATTTTCACGGTAGGCATCGTAATCGTCTATGTTATAGGTGGTAGAAAATATTCTGAAATGATCTTCGGCATCATTAAATATTTTTAATAATTCAGTAAAGTTGTTCTGATCTGAATTTACTGCGGTATAGATATTCTGGATTTTATTCTGAATACTTTTGTATTGAATATATGAGAAAATAAAAAATACGACAAAGGTTATGAATAATACAATTATTGAACCCAATAAAATATTTCTCACATTCTTATTTCGTACACTCCTTTTTTGCAACTCTTTGTCTTCCATCAGTGCATTTTTTTATCGGCTTAAAAGATACCTGGCATGAGCTAGTTACCCAAATATGAGTACAATTATAATAAATTTATCAATAATTAAATTTTGTTTGGTTTAAATGAATTGTATATTCTCGGCTTTACTATTTTTATACTTTGCTTAGAAAGGGCAATACTGGCATTTAATTCAAATCCGATTATTAGTATTAAGGCATTAATATACATCCAAATCATGACAACGATTAATGTTCCGATAGAGCCGTATAATTTGTTGTACGCTCCAAAATTATTGATATAGAATGTGAAAAATGAAAAGGACAACATAGCCAATATCGTAGCTAGGGTAGCTCCCGGAGTAAACAGTTTCCATTTTTTTGTAGAACTTGGTCCAAACTTATAGATTAAACTAACCGTAAAAAAATAAATACTGAAGAGGATTAACCATTGGGCAAGTTTGATTAGTAAAGCCCAAAACCACTTTAGATCGTAGTCTATATGTGTTTTTAAATAATTAATAAGGTAGTTCGAACCTGCATATAAGGCAATACCTACTGTTAGGGCTAAGACGATTGCTAATGATAGCGCTAGTGCTACAACTCTTCGCTGAAACCAGGTTCTGGACTCCTTTGATAATGAAGCTTTATTAAAACTCATCATTAAAGTAGTCATACCATTCGTCGCAAAAAAAGTACAGAGTACAAAACCTGCCGATAGCAATCCACCATTTTGTCTGTTAATAATATCGTTCAGGGTGGTTTCAAGAATTTCGTAGGCATTGTCTGGAAGAGCCAATTGAATGAGTTCCATCAATTGCGCCTGAAAGTTGTTGACCGGGATGTAAGGGATTAATGTAAAAAGAAAAATGATCCCCGGAAAGACAGCCAGCATAAAGTTGTAGGCTAGGGAAGAGGCTTTATTTAAAATAGATTCTCGAACGATCTCTTGAAAAAAGAAAACCATGACAGTGTATAATGGGAGCTTCCCAAAACCCGGTAAGGTGGCCGTTTTGGTCCATTCTATAAATCTGTCATAAGGTTTGACGTTAAGTAATCGTTGGTGAATTTTTTTCATTTACTCTCCAAAAAATGGAGCCATCTTTTCCATAAAAACCTTAGGAGGCTTACATGGTCTGTTCTTTTCTATATCAACAAATACCAATTGTGTTGAACCAGTATTCAACAGCTCTCCTAATTCATTAAACAGCTCATATTCAAACTTAATTCTTATCCCTGGCTTTTCTCGAATATAAGTATTTATCGTTACTAAATCATCATACTTTGCTGCTTTATTAAATTTACAGTTCAGTTCGATAACAGGTAACATAACGCCCATGTCCTCCAGTTCTTTGTATGAAATCCCCGTGCTTCTCAACATTTCGGTCCTGGCAACTTCATAATAGGTGGCATAATTTCCATAATAAACGTAGCCCATATTATCCGTTTCGGCATAGCGGACTCTAACCTGGTGTTTGAAGGAAAACATAATTATTTTTTGATATTTCTTTCGTCTAATGCTTTCTGGAATTTACGCGCATTTACCAAATGTTCTGAAAAAGTTTCAGCAAATAGATGATATCCTGAGAAATCGTCTTTGGCACACATGTAAATGTAAGGATGATGATCGTAATTTAATACGGCATCTATAGATGCAATACTTGGCATCATAATCGGACCCGGAGGAACTCCTTTATAACGATATGTGTTGTAGGGATTGTCAATCGTCAAGTGTCTGTTTAATACCCGACGGATAGTAAAATCATTGTTGGCAAATATAACAGTCGGATCTGCCTCTAGCAACATCCCCTTTTTTAATCTATTCAAATAAAGCCCGGCAATCTTAGGCATTTCATCTACATGTAAAGCTTCTCCCTTCACAATTGAAGCCAAAGAGCTTACCTCTTGCGTAGTCATTCCAAGTGAATCCGCTTTGGCTTTACGTTCAGCGGTCCAGAATTTATTATACTCTTTTGAAAAACGATCTATAATCTCTTCAGGCTTAGTATTCCAGTAGATCTCGTAAGTGTTTGGAATAAACATACTGAAAAAGTTATCCTTCGTGAATCCATATTGCTCAGCTAGTTTTTCATCATTTATTAAATTCAGAAAAGCCAAGGAATCAGCTTCAAAAGATTTACCTAATAAACCGGCGAAATCTTCTTTCAACCGTACATTTTGAAATCTAAACTTAACAGCATCCTGATACCCGGCACGTAAATTCCCAATGAAGCGACGATTGTTAAGGTCTTTTGAAAGCTTATAACGTCCCGCTTTTATGCCCGTTCCCTCAAGATCCATTGCTTTTGCTACATATTTGAAATAAGTCGGATTCTTTACAACACCCTCCGATTCAATTCGGGAGATGACACTTTCGTAAGGCTCATCCGTTTTTACAAAAAAATATTCCTCATCCGTAGCGATACTAGGCCCCATAAAAGCCTGATATCCTATCCATCCTACAATTAATGCAATTACAAATACGATGATAAGTAAAATGCCAAGACCTTTTCGTTTTTTATTTTGAGTCATATGATGTTAGGGAATTTGTGGGGTAGCTGGTTCTGGATTTGCCACAGGCTGTTTTCCTAAAGTTACATGAATAGCGCTTCCTATCGATATAATTTTCGCACTAGTATCCGGGTTCTGCTTTACAATAATAGAACCTAATGTATCTCTGGAATTATCTTCAAAGCTTACTGAACCCAATGTAAGGCCCTTTCCAGCTAAAGAAAATTTAGCTTCTGTCAAATTTAGGCCAATTAAAACAGGTATCTCAACTTCGCTATCTCCGCGACCATTTCCTAATACCAAAGAGATTTTGGACCCTTTAGGAACCATTCTTCCGGAGCGTATAGGTTGACCTGCAAATTTTACATCTAATACGACATCTCTGGCAATATCATTTATATACGTTGTGTCAGCAATTTTTAATGAATGGTTTTTCAATACTGCAGACGCTTCGATATACGTTTTATCAATTATTTCAGGAAAAGCAATCTCCGGAGCACTTTGCGTAATTATCGTTAAATAAATAGTACGACCACCCTTCACATGAGATTTCGGATCTGGATCTTGGTCTATTACCAAACCTGGTTTCGCATCCATTTGGTAAATGGAGTCTACCTCATATTCCAACCCCGCCTTATCCAAAACATTGAGGGCTTCACTGATATTTAGTCCCTTTAATATTGGAACTTCCTGAGAATCACCGTGCTTGGTGTAAATCTTTAAGCCGAAATAAATCAGAACAAAAAGAAGGATAATGAAAATGAGTCCCCCTATCAAGTTTTTTCTGAAAGCACTCGTCCTCAAGTATAAAAAGAACTTAGACATCTATAAATGTGTTTTTTAGTATTTCTTATTAACAATATTAATTCCAATTTTATGAATTTCAATATTTGGAGCTAATATAAAGGCAAAAATATTCGTTTTTACTCGATTCTCAAATTATATTTGTTTCTCGAATAATACATATGAAGACTAAAGTAGCTTTAATTACCGGAGGATACACAGGGGAAGCAGAAATTTCTTATAAAAGTTCTGCATTTGTCTACTCCCAGATAGATAAAGAAAAATATGATGTTTACCCTATTGATGTCACGCTGGAAGGATGGTTCTATACAGATGATAAGAACATCAAACATGAAATAAACAGACAGGATTTCTCCTTACTGCTAAATAATCAAAAGTTAATTTTTGATGTTGCATTTATTATTCTCCATGGAACTCCGGGTGAAGACGGACGTTTGCAAGGTTATTTTGATATGATCGGACTTCCATACAGCACATGTGGTGCTTTGACTTCTTCTTTAACCATGAATAAAGGGTATACTAAAGCTATTATACAGGATATTTCTAACTTAAATGTAGCGAAGTCTGTGTTGTTATTTGAATCGGACAGATTCAAGGCTTTGGAGATTGTAAAGGAGAAATTATCTTTACCATTATTTGTCAAACCAAATGCCGGAGGGAGTAGCATAGGTATGAATAAGGTGAATACCTGGGAAGAACTTCCTAAGGCACTTGATGACGCATATGATGCGGAAGGAACAGGAAAGCAGGTTTTGGTGGAAGAATTTGTGAAAGGACGAGAATTCTCTCAAGGTATCTTTCGAGATTCCAAAGGCGAACTGCAAGTACTTCCGGCTTCAGAAGTAATTACGACAAGAGAGTTTTTCGATTTTGAAGCTAAATATACTCCCGGATTAACCCAGGAAATCACGCCTGCAGATCTTACGCAAGAACAAAAAGACAGAGCTGACCTTATTATTAAGGAAGTTTATATCCGATTAAATTGCAGAGGAATGGTTCGTGTAGACTTTTTTATCCAAAATGAGACTGATAAATTCTACTTCATAGAAATTAATACCGTGCCGGGGCAAACTGCACAAAGCTTTATCCCACAACAGGTACGGGCCTCCGGTAGAACGGAAACCGAATTTTACGGAGAATTGATTGAGGCGGCAATGAATAATTAAAACTACCCAATACCACCTCTTGTATAAATAATTCAAAGATTATGAATCAGTTTTTGTAATCTTTGAATTATTTAAGTTTATACCCCTTTTTATTCTTTTATTTTTCCCAGCGTCTTTTTAAA
>JBEBRZ010000057.1:0-23623 GCA_040394615.1 Sphingobacterium mizutaii | reverse complement strand
TAATCATAGTTCAAAAAAATGCTAATGTGGGACATCAAAATCTTATGTCTATGTCTGTGATTTGTTGTCTTTCAATTAGTATATAGTGACAATTATTTAATCTATGGCTACTTTCCTTTCCTAGTGACCAGTATCACAATTTCACACCATTTCTGATTACTTTTTAATTCGTTGATGTTTTGTTATTTGCGACCAGTAAAAACAATCATGATTTTGTTTAACTCAGGTTATCATGAATGTGTAATGATTATTTAAAAACACTTACAATTTCATAAAAAATTAGATGACGCATAGTTTTCATATTCCTGTTCTGGGACTTGCCTTTTCGGTTGATACAGCAATCAAGGTTGCTCAATATGGTATTTCTTCAGTGATTTCGATTGTAGATGATGAATTAATAGAACGGATGCGCGAATATTATTCTAAGTTGAATAATATCCCTTTTGTAGCAGTTAGTAAAAAGTCCCTGGACTTCAGGGCAGAAAGAATTCGAAAATATCTGGACTTAGTTTATGACTTGGTAAATAAACAGATTGAAAGTCTGAAGCGCGTGGATTGGACTGTGGATGAGCGGGCGAAGCGTTATTTTGATCTTTTACCGGATGGGCATCCCAGTAAATCAAAGTTCCGGTATTGGAGTACTTTAGATCATGGTATAGAAAAACATTTAGTAGCAAATGACATTCGCAAAGCGATTATACCGGGGGAGATTGATGTAAACATTATGTCCAAGGTCGATAAAATCAATTCAGATGCAGCAGGGAATATTTTACCCGATATCTTTTCAGATGCTTCTGCAGCGGTCAGAGGGTTTGCCAACAGCAATCTAAAATCCTCGTTAATCCTTTCTGCAGGCATGAACCCAAGATTATATGCATACTTATCAGAGTTAGATGTATTTTTTCCGGATGCCGATGGAAATTTACAGAAGAAAATAACTTTGAAGGTTTCTGACTACAGGTCAGCTCTTATACAGGCTAAGTATTTGGCTAAAAGAGGTATTTGGATTTCCGAATACAGAATCGAATCGGGCTTAAATTGTGGAGGTCATGCGTTTGCCACCGAGGGCTTTTTATTAGGCCCGATTCTCGAAGAGTTTAAGAATAACAAGGAGGATTTATTAGCAGAAATTTACCCCTTGTATCAGGATGCACTTAAAAAATTAGGTCTATATAGTGAAAAAGCTCCTGCATTAAAGTTTTCCATACAGGGAGGTGTGGGGACTTCGCAGGAGCATACTTTTTTAATGAATTATTATGGTATGGATGCTGTGGGATGGGGTTCTCCGTTTTTATTAGTACCTGAAGCCTCCACGGTAGATGATACTACTTTAAATCATTTAGTGAAAGCTAGTAGAGAAGATTTCTATATTTCTCCTGCGTCCCCATTAGGTGTCCCTTTTAATAATTTCAGAAACAGCTCCGCTGAAGCAGATAGACTAAAAAGAATAGAGCAAGGAAAACCGGGATATCCTTGTACCAAGAAGTATTTAGTTTCTGATACTACTTATTCGGAGGAACCTATTTGTACTGCCTCCAGAGTGTATATGGTTCAAAAGCTTAAAGATCTGGAAGCAGAAAACCTGAATGAGGTAAGTTTTAAATTAGCCTATTCGAAAATTGTAGAAAAGCAATGTCTATGCGAAGGATTAGCAGCTCCAGCTTATTTGAAGTACGGACTTCTAAAACCTAGAGAACGAAGTGCTGTGGCTATTTGTCCGGGACCTAATACCGCTTATTTTAATAAAGTTTACAGTTTGAAAGAAATGGTAGATCATATATATGGTCGTATCAATGTTTTAAGCGGAATAAAAAGATCATTCTTTTTTATTAACGAACTAGAGTTATATGTAAAATATTTAGCCGGTTATATCAACGAAAATATTCAATCCTTGGACGTAAGGAAGAAAAAATACATACAAAAATTTCAGACGCAACTCCTAGACGGGATATCTTATTATCGTTCATTGCAAGGAAAGTTTGACTTTGCATTTGGGGAATCGAAGGATAAGTTCCAAGAGCAACTGAATAGATTTGAAGCAGAACTACTCCTCTTTAATGTGTAATATTCTAATCTTCTACCTATGAAAAGGACAGCCATCTTTATGATGGCTATTGCTTTTTATATCTAGGCTATTTATTTTGAAAACTTTCTGAATTTACCAAATACGCCGAGTGGTAATTTAGGACCTGCAGTTGCCTGTAAATAAAGTTCTCCTATTTCTAAATTTTCAACTGTTGGAAATGAAGTTTTAATCAAATTCTCTACAATAACTGAAGAGAATCCTAATGAGTACGTGTTCAAGATTAAGAAGTGTTCTTTGGGATCCAACAATTGAACCACATCTCTCATCATCTCCATGATATGATCTTCAAGTTTCCACTTTTCACCTTTCGGACCATGCCCATAGGCTGGAGGGTCTAATATAATTCCATTATAGGTATTTCCACGTTTTAACTCACGTTTCACAAATTTCAAAGCATCTTCTACCACCCAACGGATATCGCTTAAGCCAGAGATCTCTTGATTTTCATTTGCCCAAGTTACGACCTGTTTAATGGAATCTACATGGGTAGTATCAGCACCGGCTGCACGAGCAATAAGAGATGCACCACCGGTATAAGCAAATAGATTTAAAACTTTTGGATTAGGTGTTTTAAATGCCTTTACAGATTCAGAGATATAGTCCCAATTGACTGCTTGTTCGGGGAAAATACCAACATGTTTAAAAGAGGTTAATCCTAAACGAAACTTGATCGCTACATTTTCATTTTTATATTGAATATGCCAACGATCCGGAGACTTAGGACTTTTTTTCAACCATTCGCCACTGGTGGCAGAGCGACCTTTAAATTTAATATGATAGCGTTTATTCCATTCAGATTCAGGAAGAGCCTTAGGCCATACCGCCTGAGGTTCAGGACGAATTAGAATCAGATCGCCGAAGCGTTCCAGTTTTTCAAAATCCCCACAGTCGATAAGTTCATAATCTTTCCAGTACTGAGGAGTAAGTAGTTGTATTTGGGAATTATTGTTCAAGATGCGTGTTTTATCTGAAATTGTATGTATTCAAAAGTCACCAGAAACTTTCATATCAATGTTTATTTATTTGCACCCATGAAAGTTTCCTGCAAAGATAGAAAATTCAAATGAACAATAGTTTTAGTCTTTATCCTCCTGAAGAGTTTCTCTGGCAGCTTTCATTAATGGGCTGGCAAATACAAAATCATTTAATTCCTTATTATCGGATTTAAGCATGTCTTGATTTGATCCTTCCCAATATTTTTTACCATTATAAAGGAAAAGGATATAATTACCAATTCCCATCACGGAGTTCATATCATGTGTTACCACGACCGTTGTACACTTTAATTCTTCAGTAAGATCTTGGATTAACTCATCTATTAATATGGACGTTGCAGGATCCAGACCTGAGTTAGGTTCATCACAGAATAGATATTTGGGATTCATACTAATAGCACGCGCAATACCTACTCTCTTCTTCATTCCACCGGATAATTCAGAAGGGTATAAATTATTTTTCCCGGCAAGGTTTACACGCTCTAAACAAAAATTTGCCTGCTCAATCTTTTCGGCTTTACTCATTTCCGTGAACATATCTAATGTAAAGACAATATTCTGTTCCACTGTCATAGAGTCAAATAATGCAGAGTTCTGAAAAAGCATTCCTATTTCTTTACGGATGGGCACTTTTTCTTCAAAGTTCATTCTCGTAAATTCTTTTTTATCAAAGTATACTTTTCCTTGATTTGGTTCGTGCAATCCAACAATACATTTTAGAAGCGTACTTTTCCCGGATCCGGAACCGCCAATAATCAAACTTACCTTTCCGGGCTCAAATATGGCATCAATACCATCTAAAACGACATTATCCCCAAAAACCTTATGGATATTCCTAACTTCAATCATAAAAAATTATAACATTAATGCTGTGATTAAATAATCACAAGCAAGTATTGAGATACAGCCAACTACTACAGCACGCGTTCCGGCCTGCCCTACTTCTAAGGCTCCTCCACGTACGTGGAAACCTTTATAAGCAGGAACAGAAGTAATAATAAAGCCAAAGACTGTCGCTTTCACCATTGCTACGGCCATGGTAAATCCATTGAATCCGCCACGAATACCTTCAATGTAATCATCGGGAGTTACCGCACCTGAAAGTGCGCCCCCCAATAAACCACCTACCAGTGCACAACCTATTGCAATGATCACCAAAGCAGGCACCATAATAAGACCTGCGATAATTTTAGGAAGAATAAGGTATCCCGCGGCGTTAATGCCCATAATTTCTAAGGCATCAATCTGTTCAGTAACGCGCATGGAACCGATTTGAGAAGAAATAGAAGAGCCTACTTTACCCATTAATACCAGGGCTGAGATGGTAGGTCCTAATTCGAGGATATTAGAGTCACGGTTGATCTGACCAATAACGGAAGTAGGAATTAAATCAGACACCAACTGAAAGGCAATCTGCATGGTCATAACCGCACCAATAAAAGTGGAAATGATTACAATTAATCCCAACGACCCTACTCCTATCTCTGTCATTTCGTGGAAGATTTCTTTTAGATAAATTTTCCATTTTTCAGGTCTACGAAAAACCTTTTTAAGTAACAGGATATATTCACCAAAATAATAAAATATCATACGTTGGTTTTATTATGATTTTTGTTTTTGTTAATATTTCTAACGTATCCTTAACAAAAAAGTTTTAGATATGTTCAAGATACAAATTCTCACCGACTATTTTCACCGACAAAACTAATTGATTTACCGAAAAAATAAAGTGCTAAGCCTATTTTCCATATTATAATTTGTAATATCGTATTAGTTTTGGACAACAAAGCTAACAAACAATGAACAATAAAATAGCAACGGGTATATGGTTGGTTTTCATCGGCGGGCTGGTGTTAATGTACAACTTCAAAATAATAGACTTTAATTTTTACGCTGCATTACAAATGTGGCCACTTATGCTGGTATCTATTGGTATTAGTTTATTAATGCAAAATCGTAAACATGGGACTATAATTGTAGTCGCTATCAATTTAATTCTGTGTATGATTGTTTTTGTGCGCGGTTTATCCATTGGCCCAACATTCCGAGACACCGTAAAAATCACAAACAATGAGCGTAAAGTAGAAAGTAGAGCGAAAAAAGTATCCCATCCCTATTCAGAAGATATTGAAACAGCTGTTTTAGAGATTAACGGGGGGGCTGCAAAATATAACTTTTCTGTTGTGTCCGATTCAGAATACCTTTTAAATGCTGAAACTTTTAATGAACAAAACTCGCTAAATTTAGAAAGTAAGGGAGACAGAAAGGTAGCGATGGAATTGACAAGCAGTGTTAAAAACAATAAATACAATAACAGTTTGTTTGAGGTTTCTTTAAATGAGAAACCTGTATGGAATTTAGAATTCAATGTGGGGGCAGCCTCTATTACCGGCGATCTAAAAAACCTAAAATTAAAGAGTTTAGAATTAAATTCAGGGGCAAGCTCTGTGGATTTACACTTAGCCAAGCCTACAGAAGGAATCAGCGAAATAGAGATTAATACCGCAGCTTCCAAGATTATTTTATACTTACCGAAAGGAGTTGCTTGTCGCGTAGAAACCGACGCGATCTTTTCGAATAATAAATATGAAGATGTTGATGTTGTTGAGGAAGACAGCAGGAAAAGTCAAAACTTTGACCAGGAAAGCAACAAATACGACATAAAGGTTGTGGGTGCCGCAAATTCATTATCGATATTACGCTATTAAAGACGAAATTAGCTAACTTTGCTGTGATATGGAAAGTAAGCATCTGACAACACTGGCTGGGGGTTATTGCAATAGTAAAACCGAATATTCTCGGTTTTTTACTCGTGAGGTAACGATAGGAGACATTCCTATGGGAGG
Organism: Sphingobacterium mizutaii; assembly: GCA_040394615.1. Taxonomy (GTDB): domain Bacteria; phylum Bacteroidota; class Bacteroidia; order Sphingobacteriales; family Sphingobacteriaceae; genus Sphingobacterium; species Sphingobacterium mizutaii_A. The sequence continues at coordinate 17,696 of JBEBRZ010000057.1, read as the reverse complement.
CCATAATCCTATTCGCATACAAAGTATGACCACGGTGGATACGATGGACACGATGGGGTCGGTGGAACAAACCATCAAAATGGTGGACGCCGGATGTGAGTATGTGCGTATTACAGCGCCAAGTATTAAAGAAGCCGAGAATCTTGCAAATATTAAGAAGGAATTAAGAACTAGAGGATATACCGTTCCTTTGGTAGCTGATATACATTTCACTCCAAATGCAGCAGAAGTTGCTGCGCGAATTGTAGAAAAAGTTCGTGTCAATCCGGGTAATTATGCTGACAAAAAGAAATTCGACCAGATAGACTATACTGATTCAGCATATCAAGCAGAATTAGATCGTATTTACAAGAAGTTTTCACCATTAGTACATATCTGTAAGGAATATGGTACTGCGATGCGTATCGGAACCAACCATGGATCATTATCAGATCGTATTATGAGTCGGTATGGGGATACTCCTGAGGGTATGGTAGAATCCGCCCTTGAATTTATCCGTATCTGTGAAGATTTGAACTATTACAATCTTTGTGTTTCCATGAAATCCTCTAACCCTCAGGTTATGGTTCAGGCTTATCGTCTTTTAGTAGAAAAGATGGTCGCTGAAAACATGAATTATCCTTTACACTTAGGTGTAACAGAGGCCGGAGATGGAGAAGATGGGCGAATTAAATCTGCTGTGGGTATAGGAACTTTATTAGAAGATGGTCTTGGTGACACTGTTCGTGTATCGCTGACTGAAGAACCTGAAAAAGAAGCTCCTGTTGCCATCGCTTTGGTAAATAGATACCGTAATCGAGTTAATCAAATATCATTACAACCTGAAAGGGAAATTCTTCAACTATCAGCAAATCAACGCACTCAACCTTATCAATCCAAAGAGGTCAATACCTTTATTGGTGGCTCTTTAGTTCCGAGGATAATTGTTGATATATCAAATAAAAACTTAAAAGACCCATTTATTCTTTCAGATGTCGGTTATAAATATGATGCTATATTAGACAAGTACCACATGGGCGATCAGTCTGTGGATTTTGTTTTCTTAGGAGATTCATTACCATCTTTTACGATGCCGGGGAATCTAAAGCAGTTATATAACTATAAAACATGGTGTAGCTTAAGTAATAAGACCAACATCCATCCCATCTTCAGTTTAGAGGAGTTCAATCGTGCAGAAGTAAAAGATTCAGCGATGAATTTAATTTACATTAGCAATAATGAACTGGATTCAGAAGAATTCGGGAGATTGGAAATTGATAAGACTGTTGTGTTTATTCTGCTTACAGATCATGTACACGGAATGGCAGATCAAAGGCAGTTCTTTGCCAATCTCCAAGAAATTGGCATTGATAATCCAGTAATTATAAAGCGTAGTTATCCTGCCTCAGCATTTTCAGGTCCTATAGGAGACATTATGAATCCTGAAGAACCGATTTCCAAGATACAGCTTTATGCTGCCACAGACCTAGGTGCATTATTAATTGACGGACTGGGGTCAGGAATTTGGTTGGACTCTCCTGCCACTCCAACAGATAAGATTGCTTCTATATCTTTCGGAATCCTACAGGCTACCCGGTCAAGAATATCAAAAACTGAATATATTTCTTGTCCAAGTTGTGGCAGGACCTTATTTGATCTCCAAGAAACAACACAAATGATCCGAAGCAGAACCAATCATTTGAAAGGTCTTAAAATTGGAATTATGGGTTGTATTGTGAATGGTCCCGGCGAAATGGCTGATGCCGATTACGGATATGTAGGAGCTGGTCCGGACAAGATTACATTATATCGTGGGAAAGAAGTCGTAAAAAGAAATGTTTCCTCAGCCCATGCTTTAGATGAGCTCATCGAGATTATTAAGTCCGATGGTCTCTGGATTGAGGAAAGTTTAAACTAAAAAAGTCTATTTCTTCTGTGCCTCCTTTTTCTGAAATCTCATAATGGCAATATCGCCAACGATCAGGGTTAAACTATTATCGTTTACACTCTGAACATTAACTTTTTCTAAAGACTGAAAGAACAAGGGTTCCCCCTCTCCCGGGCAAGCCATACGAGTTGAAGCGATAGGTCCGAATTTTATATTTTTACCCTGTACATCCATAGTCGTGTTAAAATTATTGCACCCTCCATTCCCGCTGACTTTTTTTGAACCGGACTCAAAGGAAATAAACGGCTTTTTATTAGGGTACAATTCATTAAAAGGGATTGATGCATTAGCGATATAATCTAATTCCCAAGTACCCGTAAGATTATTTTCGGCATCTACTTTTTTAAATTTTGCCAAAGCTGTCTTACCGTGGTTCAAACTCAACTCTCCATCAATTAATGTGAAGTTATTCGATTTTACAAAAACCTGAGCTAGTAATCTATCTGTTTCCATATCATCACATGCCATCATGGTTGATATTCCGGATTTGAAACTAATGTTATTCTTTCCTGTGAAGTTGTAAGTACCATTCATGGTATTGCAGCCACCGGTAGCTACGTATCTGGATTCATCAGCCAAAAACTCCAAATATGGCATCTTATTATTGAGCTTTCCTTCAATGGTTTTACCATTAAGTTCTATTAATTGCCATTTATTCCCTGTCAATTCGTTCAAATCTGTTGATTTATTATCTGATGTATTTTTTGTACCTGCACAACTTCCAAAAAAGATGGTCAGAACTGCTAGTGCAGCAAAAATGAAGTGTTTCATAGTTTAATTCTTAATTATAAATATTTATAAACATTAACATTCAGACGGGCTTGTCAAATGATATGCTACAAATTGTTTTTTAATTACAAATAGTGCGCCAAATTTAATCTACTAAATCAGTATATTTTCAATAAAAAAATGGCTTATTTAATTCCATTTCCTTATGTTTGTATTTAATTAAGAATTAATCTAAGAAGCAGATTGGACACCTTAATCCTCAACATTCTCATACCAGTAGTAATATTTGGTTTTATTGCTCTTTTTACGCTATTTGCGGTTTATGCAGAGCGTAAAATCGCTGGGTTTGTTCAGGACAGATTAGGTCCAATGGAGACTGGGAAATACGGTTTGTTGCAAACCTTTGCTGACATTCTAAAGCTTTTACAAAAGGAACTAATTACACCGAAAGCAGCTGATAGAATCTTATTTGCTGTTGCCCCTATTCTTATTTTTGTTGCCGTATTTATTGGATATAGTGTTATCCCTTGGGGTCCGGATCTTTTACCATCGAATACCCATACAGGACTGTTCTTCATTATGGCCGTAGTTTCTATCGATGCCATTGGTATTTTGATGGCTGGCTGGGGTTCAAATAATAAATATTCTCTTTTAGGTTCTATACGTGCTATTTCTCAAATGATTTCTTACGAACTTCCTGTAGGTTTATCTTTAATCGCAGCTGTTATGGTTACACAAACCTTGAATTTAAACGATATTGCTTTAAATCAAGGGGTATGGGCAACTCAGGATCTTTATTTTCTAGGATTTTGGAAGGTCAATAATATTGGCGGAATATTGGCTTGGAATGTATTTCAAGCGCCTCACCTATTGGTGAGTTATGTAATTTTTTTCATTGCTTCCCTTGCGGAATGCAATCGTGCACCATTTGATATTCCGGAGGCAGAGAGTGAACTGATTGGTGGATTCCATACTGAATATGGAGGAATTCATTTTGCTTTTATATTCTTGGCAGAATACGCGATGATGTTTTTAGTTGCGATGTTGGGAGTAGTCATCTTCTTGGGCGGCTGGAACAGTCCATTACCAAATATAGGGTCGGTACTACTAGCAGATTGGACGACAGGTCCAATATGGGGGATTTTCTGGACATTGGTAAAATCTCTATTCATAGTAGCTACTCAAATCTGGATTCGTTGGACATTACCGCGTTTTCGTGCTGATCAGCTAATGACATTATGTTGGAAAGTCCTTATTCCTGTTGCCTTTCTATGTATGGCAATCTCAGGATTATGGAGAATTTTAATTATGGTATAATTGATTATTAAAACAACCATACAAGGATTGGTTTCGGCCATAAAAGGACTTACTTTGACAGTGAGACACTTATTTCGTGCCCGTACATCAAGACAATCTCTGGATATAAAAAAAGATAATTATTTTGAGAACCAATCCGGAGTAACAACCGTACAGTACCCAAAAGAAAAAATGCCTATCCCAGAGGTAGCGCGGTATCAACTGGATGTAGAAATTGATGATTGTATCGTTTGTGATCTTTGTGCTAAGGCTTGCCCTGTAGATTGTATTACGATTGAAGCCATAAAGTCTCCTGAAGCAATCGGCAAAACTTCAGATGGATCGGTAAAGCGGTTGTATGCGGCAGAGTTTGATATAGACATGGCAAAATGCATGTATTGTGGCTTATGTACCGTTGTATGCCCAACAGAATGTATTACCATGACCGATCAATATGACCGAGTAACGTCGAATTTAGCAGATTTAACTTATACTTTCGCCGAAATGACGGAAGAAGAAATAAAAAAACGCAAAGAAGAATGGACTAAATTTCAAGCTGAAAAGGAGGCAGCAAAGTCTAAGTAATGGAGTTAATTCTATTTTATGCATTTGCCGCCTTAGCCTTGGGGTCTGCGCTACTAGTAGTCGGCCTAAAAAATACTGCGAGAGCCCTTTTCCTTTTCTTTGTCGTTTTATTTGCAATGGCGGGACTTTTCATCTTTGCTTTAGCAGATTTTGTGGCCATTACACAAATTATGGTTTACGTGGGCGGAGTATTAATATTAATGATTTTTGCATTTATGCTTTCAAACAAAGAACTATTAGCCGATTTGCAAAATAGCTCTTCAAAATTCCTTTCTCTTCCAAATTGGCAATCATTACTCCTATCCATAGGCTTCCTTATTGCTATGGTTTATGGAGTTATTGAATGGCAGGAAAATACACCAAGATGGATCACCGAAAACATCAATAATAAACAAATTATAAAGTCAACTGATAATAATATCCAACAGTTAGGAATCAAATTCATGACGCAATACCTATTGCCTTTTGAAGTGATTTCTATATTCTTATTGGCCGCATTAATCGGAGCAGCCCATTTATCAAGGAAGGAGGAAATCAAATGATTACTTTAACTCATTTTCTGGTAGTTTCTGCCTGTCTATTTTGCATTGGATTATATGCTGTTTTAGCAAAAAGAAACGCTATTATGATTTTAGTAGGAATTGAATTTATAATCAATGCGGCTATTTTAAATCTGGTAGCATTCGGTCGATACGACAAAATAAATTATGGAGGACAGATATTTGCTCTTTTTGCGATCGTCCTGGCGGCTGCAGCAGTCGCGGTCGGATTGGCAATAATTCTAAACGTTTATAGGAAGTATAACACGATTAACCCTGAGAATATCACTGATTTGAGAGACTGATGAGTAGCTTGCTAAACATATCGCCTGTTTTTGGCAGTATACTGGTTGTATTGCTACCTTTTCTGGCATTTTTGGTTCAGACCTTGTTGGGAAAGCGCGGAAAATCCGGTAATATTTCACTTATCGCTATACTTTTAAGTACCATTCTGAGTTTTGGATTTGTATTCCTTGAGATTTGGAATCAAAACCCTATTTCATCCAATTATGCTTGGTTTAGCATTGGCACAAAAACTTTTAACATAGGTATTTTATTAAATAACCTCACCGTTTTGATGCAACTCATTGTTTGCATTATTGCTCTACCCGTACATATTTATTCAAAATCTTATATGAAAGGAGACCCGGGGATACATCGCTATTGGATGTACCTCAGCCTTTTCTGTTTTGCCATGTTAGGCTTAACCATTTCTAACAACCTGTTGATGATGTATATTTTCTGGGAGTTGGTTGGTTTTGCTTCTTACCTGCTGATTGGATTTTGGTTCACAAAAGAATCGGCAGTTCAAGCCAATAAAAAAGCATTTATCATTAACAGGATTGGAGATCTAGGATTTCTATTGGGTATTGCTAGTGTATACAGCATCTATGGGAGTTTGAATTTGGTAGAATTGTTTGGAGAAGATGGGTTAATTCATCATTTAGCGCCAGCTTCTGAAGGTTGGATGACTTTTGCAGGGATCTGTTTCTTTCTGGGAGCTATAGCAAAATCTGCTCAATTCCCATTACATGTTTGGTTACCTGATGCAATGGAAGGGCCAACTGCAGTTTCTTCGTTAATTCATGCGGCTACCATGGTTGCTGCGGGAGTGTTTTTATTAAGTTCCGTGTTTCCATTATTCAATGAAACTGTTTTATTAATAATAACAATTATAGGTTGCATCACGGCCTTAATTGCAGCTTATTTTGCCCTGGGACAAAGAGATATAAAAAGAATTCTAGCATTTTCTACTATTTCTCAATTGGGTTTTATGATTGTTGCTATAGGTATTGGAGCATGGGATGCAGCAATGTTTCATTTGGCGACACATGCTTTCTTTAAATGTTTGTTATTTCTGGCCGTTGGTGCAGTGATCCATGAAATGGTTCATTTAAAAGACGCTAACCATCTGGACATCGACCCACAGGATATTAATAATATGGGAGGCTTACGAAAATGGATGCCGAAGACCTTCATCTTGATGCTCATTGCATCATTAGCGCTGGCGGGTTTCCCCTTAACTTCAGGATTCTTATCTAAAGATGCAATCCTGATATCTGCTTTTGAATGGGGGGTACATCATGGAGCTGCTTACTTATTAATTCCGTTGACTTTAACAATTGTCAGTATTTTGACTGCCTTCTATATCGGAAGATTGATTTTTAAGGTATTCTTTGGGGAATTCCGATTAAAAGCAGAAAAGATACATATCCATGAGGCCAGCTTAAATATGTTAGGGCCGATGACTTTTCTTGCAGTTTGCTCATTTTTCTTTGTCTTTTCCTGGAATCCCTTAGCTTATCACCATGCTTTTATTCTGGGAGGTTTTGATTTGAATTATTCTTATTCTGAACTTCATTCACTGCATATCATTTTGCCTATTGTACTTACTTTGGGATCTGTTATTGCTTGGAGCCTAGGCTGGAATTGGTATGTCAAGGAAAAATATCCTTTAAACGGTAATAATAAATGGCTTGAACTCTCCTTAAATCAAGGCTATCTGAATGAGTTATATCAAAAGTTATTTGTAAATAGCAGCCTCGGTCTTAGCCGTGGATTGTATTGGTTTGACAAAAACATTATAGATGGATTAGTCAACCTATTAGGATCAATAACGAGAGGTCTAGGACAGTTGAGTGCATGGGTTGATACATATCTGGTTGACGGATTGGTGAATACCATCGGTGGAACCACCTATTATATTGGACATCTTTTAAGATGGGTCCAGAACGGAAGATTGCAGAACTATTTAGGTTTTGCCTTCACGGTAGTTTTAATTGGAATAATTTATTTGATTTTAAAATAAGATGGGTGCATTATCCTTGCTTATATTTTTACCCCTGATAGCCGTAGCAGGCATCTTGCTTCTGCCAAATCGTTTGGGACAAAGTTTCAAATACCTTGCTTTATTAGTGACTTTAATACAATTCGCGCTAGCAGGATATTTATATGCAAATTTCACGGGAAGTTCAGAGAATTTTAGCGATGTATTGACTTATCAATATGTGGAGCAGTTGCCCTGGATCCGATTGGATCTTGGTTCTTTAGGAAAGCTGGAAATCGATTATTTTCTGGGTGTTGACGGTTTTTCTTTACCCTTATTATTGCTAAGTGCTTTTGTGATGCTTATGGCAGTAGGGGCATCATGGAATATTGAAAAGAGTAAGAAAGGCTATTTCGCGTTATTAATGCTATTGAATACGGCAGTTATGGGAATTTTCTGTGCTCTAGATTTCTTCCTATTCTATGTTTTTTATGAAGTGATGTTATTGCCTTTATATTTTCTGATTGGAATTTGGGGTGGTGCCAAAAGAGAATATGCAGCGATTAAATTCTTTATTTATACCTTATTTGGATCGGTATTTATGCTTCTAGTGATTGTTGGGCTGTATTTTTCAGTTCAAAATCCAAATACAGGAGCGCATACTTTCAATATGCTCTACATGATGAATCCTGAGAATTATATTCCGGGTTCATTCTTTGATTTCTTGGCTAACAGCAACGAAATTATTGGTATTCCGGCACGAATGGTAGGTTTCATCGTTTTATTTATTGCCTTTGCTATTAAGGTACCTATTGTTCCATTACACACTTGGTTACCTGATGCACACGTAGAAGCCCCTACTCCGGTTTCCATTATTCTTGCAGGGATTTTATTAAAAATAGGTGGTTATGGAATCATCCGAATCTGTTTTGGAATTTTTCCGGATGCTGCCGCCGATGCTAATTGGTGGTTAGGACTTATTGGTATTATATCCATCATCTACGGTGCTTTAAACGCATTAGCACAAACCGACCTGAAACGATTGATAGCTTATTCATCGGTTTCACACATGGGATTTGTTTTATTAGGTATCTCTTCCATGACTGCCGAGGGTATTTCGGGAGCTATGTTTCAGATGTTAAGTCACGGTTTCTTGTCTGCTGCTTTATTCTTCTTGGTAGGTGTGCTATATGACCGTGTTCATGACCGGTATATTTATAATTTCCGAGGCTTGGCAGGAATAATGCCGAATTATACAGCCTATGTTGCTATTGCCTTCTTTGCTTCATTGGGACTTCCCGGCTTCTCTGCTTTTATCGGTGAGGCTTTCGTTATTATCGGAACCTTTAACGCTGAAAGTATGAATACAGGTATTCCAAGATGGATGGCTATTTGTGGTTCCATAGGAATTTTATTAAGTGCAGCATATTTCTTATGGACTTTACAACGCATGTTTTTCGGACAGACCCGCCTAAAAGGTGGTGAAGAATGGGCAAAACAATTAACAGATTTAAGTAGCAGAGAACAAATCATTTTATTCCCTACCCTTGCCTTAGCTTTGTTATTGGGTATCATGCCATCATTGGTTTTTGGAGTTTTGAACAATTCAGTACTTAGCTTATTGAATTTAGTTTCACCTTATTTGTAAGGATTAGATAAATGAATGAGTTTATTTTTCATGTTTCCGATAGTATAGATCATATCATTCGATCAATTCCATTGTTTAAGGTAGAGCTTACCTTGTCAATAGGCTTTCTATTGAGTATTGCCGGCACCTTGATCTTTGATAAGTTTTGGAAGAATTCATCTTTTTTCATTAGCATAATTACTATTGTCGCTTCATTTTTCATCTTACTCAGTCAACACAATATTAGCGGAACTGGTTTCTTTGGAATGTTAAGCATTGATAAAACTGCGTTCTTTGCCAGAGCGTTTATTTCAATTGCTTTGCTGGTATCAACAATTTTTATGCAGCAGCATTTTGCGAATAGGGAATCTAAGAAAAGAAAAGGAGATCTCTATACCATTCTATTAGGAGCAGGAATAGGCGTAAACTTGTTATCGATGACCAGCCATTGGTTAATGGCATTCATCGCTATAGAAATGGTCTCTATTTGTTCTTACATTTTAGTTGGTTATTTTTCTGAGAATAAAAAACAGGCAGAAGCTGCTATGAAGTATGCTTTATTTGGTTCGGTATGTGCTGCTGTCATGCTTTATGGTTTATCCCTGATTTATGGCTTTACAGGGGATTTAAATTTTGCAAACTCCAAGCATATTCAAGGGCTTATTGCTGCACCTGATGTGATGATTAGCATTGCTATCCTATTTGTGTTTACAGGAATCGGATTTAAATTGAGCTTTGTTCCATTTCATTTATGGGCACCAGATGTTTATGAGGGCGCCCCTACTCCCGTGACGTCTTTTCTTTCAACAGTACCTAAGATTGGCGCTATTATCTTATTGGGTCGGTTAGCAACAGCATGGATTAGTACGCCTTTTTATTTTAGTGAATTGACTTTCCTGTTCATATCTATCGTAGCTATAGTAACAATGCTGGCGGGTAATTTAATTGCATTAAGACAGACGGATATTAAACGAATGATGGCTTATTCCTCTATAGGACATACCGGTTTTTTATTAATGGCCATCATAGGTTATTCAAATGGCCAGCAGGATATACTTTATTTTTATCTTTTGATTTATACTTTGATGAATTTGGCAAGCTTTGCCTTTATCGAAGTGTTAGAACAAAAAATAGGAAGCACTTTATTAAGTTCGTATACTGGTTTTGGAAAAGTATTACCCATTACTTTTACGTGCTTCTCTATTGTTGGTATTTCCTTAATAGGAATTCCCCCAACTGCAGGATTTGTTGGTAAATTATTTGTATTTACCAGTATTTTTGATCTCTATCAGTACAACGGAGACAAAATTTTCTTATGGTTACTAATTATTGGGGCTCTTACTTCTGTTATTTCCCTTTTTTACTATTTCAAGATCCCACTTTATGCTTTCCTCCGTAATAACAAGGAAGAAACCCCTAAATCAATAGATTATAAAATTACCGTAATGCTGGTAATAGGTATTGTCATGACAGTCTTGCTGGTGCTGTTGGGTATATTTCCATCATTGGCAATGAAATGCTTTGCATTTTAAACAACAGCTGATAGAATCAATTACTTAAAGAATATTCATATATACAGATATTTTTTGGGATGTTTTTTTCTTTTGTCTAAAAATCAACATGAAACTTCACGTAGTCTACTGTCTAGTATCTTTTGTCTAATGTCTATTCACTATATTTGTACATGATTACCGCTATAGCAAACAACATTTTTCAGCAGGTAATTGCTGATTACCATGTTCATGATAATATAGATCAGCCGATCAAGAATCCTTATGAGAGCGATCGTCTGGAGCATTTGTTGTATTTAAAATGCTGGATAGACACTGCTCAATGGCATATGGAGGATGTTGTTCGTAATCCTGAAATTGATCCAAGAGAAGGTTTGTATTGGAAACGTAGAATTGACAGGCAGAATCAGGAACGTACAGATACGGTAGAATTTATCGACAGTTACTATCTTCAGCAATTTGCTGATGTTATTCCTTTAGCTGATGCGAAAATAAATACAGAAAGCCCAGCATGGGCATTGGACAGGTTATCAATTTTAGCCTTGAAAATTTATCATATGGAACAAGAGACAGTACGTTCAGATGTTTCAAAAGCCCATTTAGATAGCTGTCAAGCAAAATTAAGCACCTTAATAGATCAACGCAAAGACCTTTCTCAGAGCATCGACGAGTTACTTGAGGATATCCAAACGGGTAAAAAGTTTATGAAAGTGTACAAACAAATGAAGATGTACAATGATCCAAACTTAAACCCTGTTTTATACGGTGCACAAAAATAAAATAAAGGATGAAGCGAATCTTGGTAACTAGGTTTTCAGCTATGGGAGATGTAGCCATGGTTGCTTCAGTATTAAGGGAGTTTCAAGAACAACATAGTGATACAGAAATCATTATGGTTTCCCGTCCGTTCTTTTCGGCTTTCTTCAATGACATTCCTCGTTTGATTTTTCACCCCTTTAATCCTAATGCACAACATAAAGGAATGATGGGGCTGATGAAATTATTTAAGGAACTCAAAAAATATAAAGCACAGCAAGTCGCAGATCTTCATAACAATTTACGATCTCGATTTCTGAATCTCTTATTCAAATCTTCGGGATTATCAATTAAATCTGTCGATAAAGGAAGAGCAGAGAAAAAGGCCTTGACAAGAAAAAGAAATAAAGTTTTTAAACAACTGAAACTTACAACAGAGCGATATGCGGATGTTTTTCGCGATTTAGGTTATCCCCTTAAACTTAATCAGAAACTTGTAAAACAACATCGTTTGATTCCACATGGGATGATTCAAATACTAGCTTCCAATGCTAAGAAAGTTGGTATTTCAGCATTTGCACAGCATATATATAAGGTTTTTCCAATAGAAAAAATGATAGAAGTAATCCGTTTCTTATCAGAATCGGGGGTACAGGTAATTCTATTTGGTGGAGGGTCCAAGGAAAGAGAAATTACTGAGAACTGGGTTAAGCAATTTCCAAATGTGTATTCTGTTGTAGGGCAATACCATTTAAATGAGGAGCTGGATATAATTTCACACCTGGATCTGATGATCGGCATGGATAGTTCGGGAATGCATATGGCATCCTTAGTTGGAATCCCCTGCGTATCTATATGGGGGGCCACCCATCCTTATGCCGGCTTTTTAGGCTATGGTCAAGATGCAGAAGATTGTGTACAGGTAGAACACCCCAATCGGCCAAGTTCTGTTTATGGGAATAGACCTTGTCTCTGTGATGGAGTGGAAGCAATTGATCTGGTGAGCAGTGAAATGGTTATTGAGAAGGTAAAAAAGTATATATAATCATTAAGTTTATTTTTAAACAAAAAAGAAAAAACTAAATGCTGAATATTGGTTTTGATGCTAAACGATTTTTTCTGAATCATACCGGTTTGGGTAACTATAGCAGGGATTTTATTCGGATTCTTGAGACCTATTATCCAGAAAACACCTATTTCAAATATACACCGAAACTCCCTACAAAAGATATAACGGACAAAAACATCCATTTACCACAAGGTCTTTGGACAAAACTCCCCATGCTGTGGAGAAACAAAGGAATAGTAAAAGATCTCAAACGAGATCAAATCGATATTTACCATGGTCTGTCAGGAGAAATACCAGTTGGATTAAAGAAGTCAGACATTAAATCGGTAGTAACAATACATGACTTAATATTTCTTCGTTTCCCTGAATTATATAAATCAGTCGATCGATGGATTTATAATAAAAAGGCCAAGTATGCTGTAGAAAATTCAGATAAAATAATTGCAATAAGTAATCAAACTAAGCATGATATAATTAACTTTTACCAGATTCCCGCAAATAAGATTGATGTTATTTATCAAGTTTGCCATCCCGCATTTAAGACCTTTAAAGAAGAGACAGCAAAAGATAAAATTCGTCAAAGGTATAAATTGCCTGAAAACTTTATTTTAAATGTAGGATCAATAGAACCTAGAAAAAATGCATTTCAAATTGTTAAAGCAATTGAAACCATAGACATACCGCTGGTTATTATAGGCAAAGAAACTCCATATTCAGATAGTATAAAAAAATATGTATCAGCTCATAACTTAGAGAGTAAAGTAATATTTATGAAGGGAATGAGCATGGATGAATTAGCGACCATCTATGCTATGGCTAGTATTTTTATTTATCCTTCTAAATTTGAGGGTTTTGGAATACCCATCATTGAAGCCTTATTTTCAGGCACACCAGTTATTACCAATAATTCAGGGGTGTTTCCTGAGGCAGGAGGTCCGAATTCGTGTTATATAGATCCGGATAATGTGGATGAAATTAAATTTGCTATACAATCCATTCTTGGGAGTAATGAGTTACAAAAGGAAATGAGTATTAAAGGACTGGAATACGCCCAACAATTCAACGATGATGTCATTGCCAGCCAAATAATGACTTGTTATAAGAGTTTAAAATAAGGAATTAGTGGGGCAAGTTTATTTTCTGATAAGGTTTTAAGTCCAACACATAACGAATCCAATTATCAAAAGAATATTTTTCAATTATTTCAGAAGGTAAGGGTTTATAGGGCGTATCAATAAACTCTTGCAAGCCCTCGAAGTTCTTGTCTTTAACTATATAGAAATTAGCCGGATCGTAAAATTCATATTTAACAACCTCTAAGTTATCTGTGATTATTTTTTTTTGGTTTCCAATAGCTTCAAATACTCTAAATGATAAACCACTGTGAGCATTATGAAGAAAATCCACTAAAATTCTCGTTCTATTTACCAGTTGAATATTTTCTTCGTAAGTGATGTAATCACTTTGTATCGATATGACATCATTATCATGTTTTTTAATGAGTTTATCTTTGTCGCTAATGATCTTCAGTAAAGATTTGTATCCGAGTTTTTTTAATTGATTACCTAGCGCAATTAAGTTAGGAATTCTATTTCGAACAAATATTCCCAGATAATAAACATCAAGGTCTTGAATCACTCCAAGGTCCGAGTAGGCATTAAAATAGAAATTAGTAATAGGCAAAACACTAGGAAAGGTAAGATCTTCAGGGTCAAAAACAAAAAACCGATCAAATAATTCAATTCTCTCCTTTACCCAAGGAAAACGATTGAGACCATCCCATTGATATCCGATTATTTTATTTGATTTCTGCTTTAGCAATTTAATAAAATCTATACTATAATAATCAGATCGAATTAAAAGACAGTAATCGACAGGTTCTTTTAAGGATTCTACTGTTTCTCTTATATGCTTCCCTGTATCTCTAAAATTGAGTTTAGCCTTATATCCTTTATTTCCAAGAATATTTTTATGTATAAAAGAGATTGTACGATCGACCCAACTTCTGTATTTAAATTTATTGGTAAAAGAAATATCGATTACCTTAAATCCCATACCTTCCAAATGATTCTTAAATTGATTAAACAAGAACCAATTAGGCATACCTAACAAGATAGTTTTTCCTTCTCCTATTCGTCCTTTCATTTAATCGCTAATTCTTTATATAATTTCCAATATTCTGATGCAGCATTCGTCCAACTAAACATTTTACTTCGAGCAATAATTTTTTCTTTTTGTTCAGGTGATTGCACCATATTTGGCATCCGAGCACCTAATTTCAAAAGATAATCCGGTTCGAAAGATTCAAAATAATGAGCCTCTTCACCAGCGATTTCAGGTAAACTTGTCGCTTTAGATATAAGCATTGGCTTTCCAAAACTCATGGCCTCAACGACAGGAAGACCGAACCCTTCTGTTATGGAAGGAAAACAAAAGAAAGCACAATTTTCTAACAAATAACTTTTCTCATTTTCAGATATCGAGCCAGGAATAAAAACTCTTTCCTCAACACCTAATTTCTTGCACAGACTTAATATAGTTGACTTATAATCTTCATCGAATACCTGTCCTGCAATAATCAGATTATAACTGTTGTTTTTTAACAGATATGGTAAAATATGTAAATTCTTTTTGGGTAATATTGCACCTATAAAAAAGAGGAATGGTTGGCTTAAATCCAGCGCTGGAATAATCGGTTCGATTGGAATAATAGAATGATCAATGTTATTTCCGTTATAAATTACAGAGACCTTTTTATCTTTTAAATCTATATGCTGTGCTAGTTCATCAGCAACAAATTGAGAAATACACACCACATTATCTACCAGATTGATATTCCTTTGCAAATGTTGCAGGTATTTTTTTTGTTTAGTGATAGATTTCTCTCGTAAAAAATTCAGATCATGAACCGTTAAGAGTTTTTTTATTTCTTTTGATTTAGGGATATAAGATGATAATTGGTAAGAACAATGCCACACATCTACTTTTTGATTCAGATTTAAGAAGTACTTATGTAAGAGTTTGACATCCACATATTGTGTATTATCTTGAAAAATGTGGCAGTCTTTTGGGGTATATATGGAAAGAGAAATCTCATCATCCTGTTTACTTTCTTTAATTAAAGCTTCCCCCAGGTTTTTACAAAAATGATAAAGACCAACATTTTTATATTTTAGGCGTTCTGCCTCGAAATAAACTTTTGTTTTTCCCTTATCAATCATGATCAAACATACAAAAATAGAATATTATTAAAAAAAATAGAATTAGCCATTAAGCGATTTATTAATATCTTTACTATCATAATAATATATAAAAATTTAATGCTGAATGGGCTTTAAACAATCAATTCAATATTATTTATCAAAGAAAAAACGCATAGCAGAAACAAAGAAAAGATTTAGCAAGCCTATTCCGTTTCCATCTAGCAACCATACCACATTTACATTTCCAATTTTTGAGAAGCCAAGGGTTTCCATTTTATTATATTCAAACGGGGAAAGCTCCGTTACAAAGTCTTGTTTGCGATCAATATTCGATAACTTACCACTCAGCTCTTTTGAAATTATTCTCTTAACCAATTCCTCTAATAGTAGACGAGAATATGATGATATTTATAACATTCAATTAATAGAATTATCTAAATCAAACAATAAACTACAAGCTTATAATCACGGAATAAAACACGCTAAGGGAGAGTATATTTACTTTCTTGATGATAATTCATTAGTTCAAAATGGATTTTTAGATTGTTCTCTTGAAGTTTTTGATACCAGAATGAATGTTGCTGCTGTTGGGTCTAAAATACTCCTGTCCAATGGTACCGTCGTAGAAGCGGGTGGATTTATCCTTAAAAACCTTTCTTTGAAAATAAGGAACGATATACCATCTTATTTCCCCGAGGTCAATTATGTTCAAAAAATTGATTTCTGTTCCAGTAACGGGTTATTAATTCCTAGGAAAGATACCAATAGAGATCTTGTTCAATTTGATTGTAAATATGAATCTGAGATACTGGAAGAAGTGAACCTTTGTATTCAGCTACAAAATTCAGGCAATGATTTATACCTTAGTCCATTTTCAGTTCTTGTAAAGAAGAAAGAAAATAAAAATCATTATCTGAAGCAATTAAATCATGATTTTACTAAAAAATGGGGAAAACATTTAAATCATATTCAAGCTCAGGATATCTCGGAGAGATCATGTGAACTCTATAAAAATAAGCAAGTGATTTTCTTTCACTATAAATTACCTGAAGTTGAAAACAGCTCCGGGGATCTTCGTTTCACCGAAATAATGAAAGAATTTGTCCGCCTGGGTTATCAGGGATGCATTGCAACTACAAAAAATACTATTTCTAATCCTTACAATGAGTATTACCAAAAATTAGGACTTTGTGTCCTTTATGAACATGTCTCTGGAAATGAACTCCTTTCCTATTTAAAAAGAACTTACTATCGAAATCCTGTAGCATGGTTTTATTCTATTATTACGTTCAAGAAATTTTATGATAAAGTAAAGGGTTTGATACCTCAAGCGAGAATCATCTTTGACATGGTGGATATTCACCATTTGAGAATCAAAAGAGCATTAGACCTTGAACCAACAAATTCGAAGTATCAAAAAGAATATCCTAGATTTTTAAGCTGGGAAAGATGGGCTTCCCAAGTTTCAGACGTCGTTATTCCCATATCTGAGAAAGAGGCAGAATATATGGAGGATTTTTGTCCCAAAGATAAATTAATTGTGCTTTCCAATGTTCACTATCCAAAAGTTCAATTAGATAACATCCCAAGGTTTGAAGATCGCAAGGGCTTAGTTTTTGTAGGTTCAAGACATACCCCAAATATTGATGCCGTGAACTATTTATTGGATGAAATCATGCCATTAGTATGGAAAAAAGAGAAGGATATTACATTAAATATCATTGGAGATATTAATACTCTAATCCCTATTGAAAAGCAAAACATAAATAAAGTCCACTTTCATGGATTTGTGCCTGACATAAAGCCTTACCTCCTACAAAATAAAATAATGGTTGCTCCTTTGAGATACGGAGCAGGGGTAAAAGGAAAAGTAGGACAGGCCTTTGAATATTATTTACCCGTTATTACGAGTAGTATTGGGGCTGAAGGGATGTATCTCAAGGATGACATCAATGCACTATTAGCGGAAGATGCTCAAGATTTTGCTCATAAGATTATACGATTGAATCAGGACAAAGAATTATGGGAAAAATTACAAAGTAACTCTGAAGCTAGTCTTTTCCCGTTCTCCTTACAGAAACTAAGGGAACAGCTACAGCTTATAATAAAAGGATGAAAATAGTTTATTTTAAGCCTTAACCAAAAACACATTATTTAACAGCGAAAGTTCATGTTCTTTAGAATAGTT
>JBEBRZ010000056.1:0-23717 GCA_040394615.1 Sphingobacterium mizutaii | reverse complement strand
ATTATCCGCTAAACAAATGACAGTTTGTCAGCATTTGAATGAAATTTAACAAAAACTCTCCTTATTAAAGGCGCTAACGAAAATTAGCGCCTTTAATAATGCTGAATTATATATTGATATTGAACAAACTTAAACTGAATCTAAAATAAATGTAGCACCCATTACACGTAAATTAGGTTCTCTTGTCAATAAAAGTTACTGGTTTACGCAGTAAAGGATCAAATATGACTTTCTGTAGATTGTGCTCCTCTTCAAAAACAATCTGAGGTGTGACACGAAGCTTGGCTCTGAAATAATCCTTTACTTTGGATGTAAATTCATCAGATGTATTTAATGAATAGAGCCTTATCATAATCTCATCGGTTCCGATGTCGTTATGAGAGATCTCAATTACATGCAATTTTATTTCATCAAAATGTGTTATTGCATCATGCATTGCCGGTGGATACAAGGTAGTTCCTTTATATTTTACCATATGTTGCTTTCGGCCTTCAACCGGCCCTAATCGGTAAGTTGTTCTTCCACAACTACATGGTTCACTATATCTTCTTACTAAGTCACCTGTTTTAAAGCGTAAGAGCGGCATTGCCTCAATACCTAAAGTAGTAATGACCAACTCTCCAAGTTCTCCGTCCGGAACTTCCTTTTGATTCTCATCCAGAATTTCCGTAATAATTAATTCCGGGTGATGATGTCCACCTTGCATTGCTTCACATTCAGTAAAGGCAGTGCTCATCTCGGTAGACGCATATGTAGAATAAAGATTCACCGGCCACTTTTCTACAATTCTTTGCGCAAGTAAGGAAGGTTCCAAAGTTGCCGTCCTAAGTGCTTCCCCTATACACAGTACCCCCTTCACAGATGACGCTTTGTAGTCTATCCCATTTTCTTCTGCATATTCGATAAGTTTTAAAATAAATGAAGGAACAGCAATTAGGTATTTTGGCTGATAGCGGAGAATAGATTCCCATTGTAACGGAGGCACACCAGCTCCAACCCTTACAAGTCCTACACCGAGCTTTCTTAATCCTAAAGTATATGCCAAACCAGCCATAAACCGACGGTCTACCGTCGTCATTAACTGCACAACATCTCCCTCCATTACCCCCACACTTTGAAATGACAACATCTCGTTATAGGCAAGCCTTTCCATATCTGCATCCGTAATACCAAACGTGATCGGATCCCCCAAGGTTCCCGAAGTCGTTGAATAATCTCGTATTGCTTTTTTGGGAACACAGAGAAAATCATCATTAAACAGTTGTAAATCAGTTTTTGTAGTAACTGATATTTTAGATAAGTCTTTAATGCTTAATATGCTGTCCGGTAAAATATTCTCAGATTTAAATTTACGTTGATAAAAAGGGGACTTTTCCATTAAATAAGCTATTTGCTTTTTTAACAAAGTGTCCTGAAAGCTTTCAATAGCCTTTTTGTTTTGTAATTCAATATCAGGTACCATTATTTCTTTCTTACTTTTTTTAGTTTCTTTTCTATTTCATGTCTGCTATTTTCAGAACTGATTTCTTTAGACAAAGCAATCTCATAATAAGAAATAGCTTTAACCCAATCTCTTTGTGAATCATAATATTCTCCAAGCAATTTGTAAGTAATCCAAAGTTCCGGATTTGATGATTCAAAGTTTTGTAGTTGGATCTCGGATAATTGTTCTTTACTCCTTATTGCTTCTTGAACTTCCGGAATCATTTTTTTATAGGTAAGATATTTTTCAAGTACCTCAGACTTTAAAAGCGTATCGGCCTCAAGATTTAAAGAGGAAACCGACTTTAACACGGATTCTTTGTCGAATATCTCATTTAAATTGTAGGCCTCAAATACACCTAACTGATAGGGGTTGTTGGAAACATACATTATTCCCTTTGCTGGTTGAAAAATAACAGCGTGATGGGCCAATAATTGGTTGAGTGCTTTCTCATTTCCTAAACCAATATCCTTTCCATCAATACCATGTGCATCCCTAAGTATTTGAAGAACATCCTTAACAGCATATACCTTCTTAGCTGAAGTTACTTCCTTTAGTTTATCTAATCGGTAGTTACTATGAGATTTTGCTATTGCCGACTGATTTCTTTTGTCGTCCAGATAACTTTTAGACTGGAAGTGATTTGTACAAAGTAATCTCCCATTATTTACCTCGAATACATCAAATTTCTTTGGACTGATCTCTATATTTACAGCTTTATTATCCTCTGCACTTCCTATTAGTATGGATTCGGAAATAAATACACTGAAAGAAGATGCAATTTTAATAGCCTCATCAATATTCTTTGCGTATTGTAAAATATCCCTTGCAACTATTGAAATAGGGGTTTTCCCCTTAAGTGGTATTGAAGATTTTCCTGCATTAAGAGTAACTGTCAATCCTTTCTCATTCATTCCGGAAACTACTCCTATCATGCCCGGCCAAGAAATCGATGCATACTTATAGCCTTTATCAGGAACTATAAATTCTACTATTTTGTTGGCAGAAAAATCTTCGTTGATATAGAAATCGAAATTTCGACCTATCAAGAGTTTTCCATCCGAGGTATAATTATCCCATAAAGCAACAGAAGAACAGCCAACAAGCATAAGATCCTGCATGGCATGACCAATATCATGTGCCCCATGCAAAAGCAGGCTCCTTTCATACTTTGTCCCCAGATTATTATACTCTTCATTGGCAAAGCGAGAGAGCGCAAATAGTTCCTTCTTATAATCTAATGGAATATCTTTCAAAATATCACGATGATACCATTTTAAGAACTTTAAAAGAAACCTCTGTTTTCTTTGTTTAGGGATATATTGTGATAGTTGTTTAAAGAAAATATCCTCTTGATGTTGATAAAGTGATTTCGTTAGAAGTCCCTTTTTGTAACCCAATTCATAAGGAGAGCCCGAAAGACGTAATTGCCAATTGCCATAAGGAGATTGATTAAGTGTATCCATTCCTTTTAAAGGAGATATAGAATACATATTTAGTTCTTTACAAAATCGTTTTGATTCATCTGAAAGATTTCTTATCCCCCCACAGCTACTGAGAGAAATAAACAAAACGAATAAAATAACTAACCTATTCATCACCTATTTCGTTAAATATATCTTCAAAGAAATTCTCTTTCCCAAGAATTTCTGCGGCACACATAAAACCTGTAATGGTAACCCCAAGAATCCCATGCAATCGTATATCTTGCCCGGTTAAGTAAAGATTCTTGATCTTAGTTTTTGGAGATATCATACTTTTTAATGGGTTTTCAGCAGACTTTTGTATTCCGTACATTGTCCCGTTTTCTGTACCTATATAATCACGGTAAGTTAATGGAGAAGAAGTATGTACAGTATGAATAGCTTCTTTAATAGAAGGAAAATATTTTGATAAGATATCAATCATATTATCTGCCAATTTTTGTTTCATCATATAATATGAATCCCCCCTTCCTGCAGGTTGCTTAACCGTGCTAAAACTATCTTTCCATGGTGTTAGTTCCGAATAATCCATATAGGTCATCATCGAAATATTGCTAGCGAAGGATTGGTCTTTAACCTTTGGATTACTAGTAATAATAAGGGATTTTGGCTTAAGCGAAGACAAACTAACTTTCGAAGAAAAAACATCCTCAGCACGATCGAAATGGTAAATATTATGATTAAAATAAGGAATAATACCCGGCTTTAATACTAAATGGGTTGAAAAAACCGATGTGGTATCAGGTAAGTTTTGTATTCTTTTAACATAAGCCTTATCCCTATTCTTCTGATCAAATAACTTGAAAAGTTGTTTGATATTCATATTAGAAACAAAATCATCCGCTTCGTAAATACTGTCATCGGTTTCACAACTAATCAATGTAGTGTCTTTAAAGTTAAGCTTAACCACCTCCTGATAGGTTAGCAATTTTGCTTGATGGAGCCTTAATTGTTTTGTAAAAGCCTTGCTTAACTGACTCCCTCCACGAATAAGTCTCCAAGAGCTTTTAATATATGAATTAACGATCAGGGCATGCATATAGAATGGAGAATCCTCATGAATCGCATAAAGAAATCCATTCCCCAGTAGAACCGCTCGTAACTTTTTATTAGACGTCAAATCAGACAGAACGGATTGAACAGAATGCGTCATCAACTCTTCATTATAAGAAGATCCATTTTTTAAATTATATAATGGAAATTGAGCGCAATAATATTGAATCGTTTGAATATACTTTTCCAAAGCACTTTTTTCTTCAGGAAAATATTGCAAAAGCTGCTTTATAAAGTTTTCATACCCTTGTGCCAATGGGTATTTAATTGGCTCCTCTCCAAAACTGATATAATCAAAACCATCCTGGTCTAATTGCTCCAGCTCTAAGGAGTCTAAGACCCCTAAGTATGTCAAATAACGCCCTAAATTTTCCGTCTCCTTAAGACTTCCCAGATAATGAACGCCCGAATCGAATATCTCCTTCTCCCTAACAAACGTTTGAAGATTTCCCCCATATTGATTATTCTTTTCAAGTATACACACCCTCTTCCCTGACTTTGCTAGAAGCAGACCTGTGACCAAACCACCAAGGCCACTTCCTATGACTATTGAATCAAATCTCTTCCTTACTTTCATACCTTTGATACACTTTTACATTTCCTTCGTCGTAAGATAATCTGAAGCCTGAAAACTCACTTTCAAACGTACAGCAAAGCATGACAATTTGTGAAATATGACCTGGAATATGAATATCTAAAGAACCCAAATGAGAAATTAATAGCAGCTCATTCTTTATCCAAACATCTCTTATTTCATCTACATATTTAACCTTGAATTTGTGCACAATGTAACTTGATCTGCTGATTTCCCTATGTTCCGTCAATCGGTTAAACGTGGTTATCTGTCTGGAAGGAAATTGACTCAGCATTAAAAAATCTGTTTGCCCAATATCCTCAGTGATGTGCGCAATATGTGCCTTTTCTTCCAATAAGTAGAAAAGTGCATAATAATCATCTTTATGTTTTCCAAAGTCTTTTTTCACTAAGGTCGCAATGTCATTTTCTCTATATAAATAATTTAAATAAAGCTTCTTTTTAAAATACCCCACACCTTCGGCTTTCTGACGTATTTGTTTGAATGTATCCCTAAAGTCCTTACTGATTTTCTTTGCATTATAAGGCTCCTTAAACCCAGTAATATTATCTCCTGGAGAGATGACTTCCCCTACATAAATATCACTCACACCGTCGTATATTATAAAATCTCCTTTAGGTAAAGCGTCTGCATTTCCATGTAAATATATTGGTAGAATGGGTAAGTCTAGTTGTTCTGCCAAATAGAAAGCTCCTTTATGGAATCTATGGATTTCTGAAGTTTGTGATCGCCTACCTTCAGGAAACACCACAATGGAATAATAATTTCCTATTCTTTTTCTTAAGATATCAAGCTGATTTTCCAATCCGACGGAAGTCGGAAGGAAACCAAGAAGCTTTACAGCTCGTCCGAAAATAGGTGAATTATACACCCAATCATTGACTAGAAAAACAACATAAGGATTCAGCATAGCCATACTGAGACTATCTAGAAATGAAGTATGATTCGCTATAATGACTGATTGCCCTGTGTATCTTAGTTTTTCTTTATCAAATATATGTTTGGTAGTTTGTGGCTTTAAATACAACACGGTAGTCATGTACCAAGACATCCATTTACTAAATAAATCATGCTTCTTTTGTTTAGATATAGGAAATATCCAAAATATACAGCGCATCAGGAGTGAAACCAGCACACTCATAATCGCAAAATATGCAAAGAGGAAAACCGATTGAAAGAGTAGCAAAAGAGTAATTGGTGATAAACCCTTTTTAACTCGGTTACTAAAGAAAAACTTAAACAGCGGAGGGTATAACACAAAAGTGACTACAACTGCAATGCTTACACCGATTAATGCAATTGCCGATATTGACTTTAAGGCAGGATGCTTTGCAAATACAAGTGCTCCAATGGCTAAAATAGTGGTCAACACAGCTAGAATAATAGATGTCCTATAGACAGGCATTTCGTTTCGCCCATACGTATATTCTTTCTGCAGAGCGCTTGTCATAAAAATGGTAAAATCTATACCATGTCCGAAAACTAAGGTGCAAACAATCGTACTGAATATGTTAAATGGAATATTCAGCAATCCCATTAATCCTGCAGTTATAAATCCTGTTAGTGCTATTGGTATGGAAGCCACTAGAACAAGTTCTATTCGCTTGTAAAAAACAAAAAGAATCAGATAAACAGCTACAAAAGAATAACCAATTAACGAATTAAAATCTTTAATTAGATAACCTAAATATTGTTCATTTAAAGCTTGTCTATCAATAATTAAAACCTGATCTTTTGAATTGTTTTTTTCAAATTCCTTAACGAAAGCGTCCCTGTCTTCGGGATTTAATGAGACAATAGAAGAAATAATTTTTTGCTTATCGGATCCGTGTACAAATTCACTGTATAGCTGCCTGTCAAAGGCTTTCACCGAATCCAAATTGATTGTAGAAAAAGAATGGTTCAGTATGCTATAAAATGGAGCATGAGTGTTTTTAATAAACCCCATTTCTGTGCTTTCTGTCTCAATTTCATCAACTGTCTTAGCTATGCGTTCCTTATTCCAAAAGGTATTCCATGTTTGAATAGCCAATTCTTGTGACCTAAAATCAGGAAGCAAATAACTCAGGGATTGCGTATGACTAACTTGCGGATACTTTGCCAGTTCATTTAAAAGCTTCTGATTGCGCTCCAAAAGATCTGATTCATTACCATCATAATTCACCAAAAATAACTTTTTAACCAATTTATCGCCTTGACTAAGAGCTCTTTCTCCAGATTTCTGATCAGCAGGAACAAAGTTAAGTTTAGATAGATCTCCATCGAATGTCACCTTGTGATAAGTGAACAGACTAACAATCACAAGTAATAATGAAAACGCAATTAACACTTTGTTTTTTTCAAAAGGATAGGTCGCAATTCGATCAATCAAATGATTATGTTGAATAGGTTTACCTTGATAGACATGTGGAAGGATAATTAATGTAAAGACTGCCGTGGAAACAACCGCTATACTCGCAAAAATCCCCAGATCAATGAGTGCTTCAGATCTTACAAAAAGAAGACATAGAAAAGCAACAGCTGTTGTGGAACTACTCATCAATAGCGGTTTGGAAACATCCTTAAATAATTGTTTCATCTGCTGACTACTTTTTGAATGTGTCAGAAAATGCAGTGCATAATCAACCGTTATACCGATAAGGATAGCCGAAATTGACAAGGAAATTGCTGATATTTCTGATCGAATAAAATATAAGCAAAGCAGGCCAAACAGTCCGCCAAAAACAGAAGGAATCATAACAATAATCGGAACCAGCCAATTCCTGTAATAAAAGATTAACAGGAGCATGAGAACGGAAACTGAAATAGCGACGGTTTTTAAAATATCTTGCTTGATTTGTTTTGCATTTGCAACAGCGATTAAAGGTGCACCAAAATAGCTTATCTCTACCTTCGCGTTACTACCGTTAATCTGACCCTGAATACTTTTTAAATGATCTGCAAAAACTTCATTATTCTTGGTTTCGCTTCCACTATATTTTGGATTGATAAATAAAAATAGTTTAGTGTGATCTTTAGAGTAGAGAAAACCATTCTCAAAAACAAATTCATCGGCGCCTTGAAATTTTTGTAATTTTTTGAGAGCGAGAAAAGAAAGCTTTAAGGGGTCTTTGATCACAATATCTTTCATAAACGAAGCAGAGCCACTTGTTAACATTTCATAATTCGACTCTATTTCAGCACCTATACTATCTTTATTAAGTTTTGATTGAATGATTTTATAATCTTCAGCATCTAAATAAATAGGCAAATGACGATAGACAAATTCGAAAGACTTTTGAAATAATTCTTCGTCTAATGTCCCCTGAATATTATGGTAGTACTGTGGAAAAGAATCTATCTCGTTTAGAAAAATTTGGGCCGCATGTGTTAATTCCTCATCACTTCCCCCCTCTTTCTTTGCAATTATCACCGCTATCTTATCAGCAAAAGACATTTGGGAAATGATATCCGTGGTAGTAGTATTAGAATGATCTTTTGGAATTACTTTGTTGATATCCTCGTTAAAGCTGATTTTTTTTATAATGAAGATCGACAATAATAGAAATAGCATTCCACCTATCATTACCCCAAGGCGATGTTTTTGTATAAACTTAAAAATGGAATAGAAACTATTAGACATTTTTATTTGCTTTCCGTTCGTAATACTTTAATATACCATAAAAAATAAACCCTATGCAAACAGAAGCAAAAATAGCTAAAAGTAAACTACCCAATATATATTGAAAGAGGTGAATTTTAACCTGATTGATCTCAAAATCCTTTAGATCAAAAAGAATTTCCTTCTCGGAGGGAATTATAAAGCTACCTATTTGTAAAGCAACAAAGACAATGATAGGAATAAAAGGAGGTATACTAATATTTGAACCCAGGAATGCAATCGCTTTATTCAAACGGAAAGCAATAGCTAGGGAGATACATAAAAAAGTCTGAAACCCCCAAGCAGGTATAATCCCTATAAATATGCCCAATGCTAAAGATAAAGCTTTAATTTCCGAACTGTCATTCGTTTGAAGAATATCTTCAGTTATAAACTTCTTAAAGCTTTTTTTTTTAGTCTTCTTACGAAATTACGTGGTTTTATATAAAGCAACGAAATGATAACAAGAACTGTATTCAACAGACTTATTCGGGTAAAATCTTGAAATGGTCTAAAGTGTGAAACACGTTCATTAGGATCATACAATACCTTTACCGGAACATTTTTCACTAACACATCATTCCATGAAGTACGTACTATTATTTCGATTTCAAATTCAAATTTATTGGTATAAAGCTTTTTAGGAATAGCGTGTAAAGGATATAATCGATAACCGGATTGTGTGTCCTGGAGTTTAACACCTGTTTCAAACCAATACCAAAAATTAGAAAACTTATTTCCAAAACTACTTTTCCTCGGAATCCCATCTTGCTGCATATCACGATTTCCAATGAGTAGAACTGGATTTACATGTTTTCTGACCTCATCAAGAAAAACGAGAATATCGTCCGGATAATGCTGTCCGTCAGAGTCTATGGTTATCGCATAGTCAAAGCCATCATCTCTTGCTTTATTGAATCCTGTCAAAAGGGCTTTACCCTTTCCTTGATTTTTACCTAAATTAATAATATTTAAGTGCTTATAAGATGCTAATAAAGAAGTCGTTTCATCGGTGCTACCATCATTTACTATATAGATATCTGGAATATATTGTTCTACCCCTTCTATAACACGCTGCAATGTCTTAGCATTATTATAAGTAGGGATTATTACACAAATATTTAATATTACACTATCTTGCGTATCCATTATTCTTTAATAGTTAATATGGTATTGACCTTCAAAGCTGTAGTTTCAAGGAATAAAGCAGTCCCGGATAATTTATACCTTTTGGGATCCAGCTCAATCAGATCTAAACTTATATCCAGTAAAGGGTTATGAAATGGATTTATTAAAGCTGTAAACTTAACATTCTTGCATTCTGAAATAAACAATGTATTCTGCAGTGCTGTTTCGCATAGCTCCTTAAATACCTGCAGCATACATACACCCGGTGTTACTGGGTTATGTGGAAAGTGGCCTTTAAAAATGTCATGAGCAGCATTTAATTCAATCTTGGCATAAATCTTTGTGCTCTCGTATTTATAGGCAAGTACAGTATAAAAATCGGGAATCAACATACATTATTTCAACTGCTAAAATAACGATTGTTACCTTAATAATTAAATTAATTACCATAACAACAGCAAAAGGGGAACAAACTAGATTCTAAATTCGCTTTCGTCAATAGGACTATTGATTTTTTTGTTCAAGAGTTTGATAAGCGAATAATCTCCTGAAGCATCTACTATTTTAATTGTTGAAACTGTATACTCGTTATTATTAAAAGTCAATTCAACCTCTTTTATATATTTAGCCATATCTTTTCCTTTAGGAATCAATACAACAATATTTTTTGATTTACTTTTGTTATAAGTAATATTGAAGGTATCTTCATCGAACAGGTTCCCTGTATAGCTACCAACCATCAACTTTTGTATATGCTGAAATCGCTTGTTCTTGGTCAGATCGATAGTTGATGTCTTCCCCTTATCATTTTGTAAGACAAGGTTATTCTTATTAAACAACATTACCTGTTTTTTCGGTGTTTTATATTGCCATAATATTTTATCGTCTTTATATCGAAATATTCCTGACGACTGTACAGCATTTTTTAATACACTCACATACTTTTGTTCCTCAAAATCAGCACTAATAGATTTAATTTTTTGGGATTGATTTTTTACCTGTTGTCTAAAATCAGATATTTCCGAAGAGCTCATTTTTGTTTGGGCCAAGCAATTCCCTCCAAGAAGTATGAATAAAAATATAAACAAACCACTCTTTATCATAGATTTAATCTTTTAAATTCAATAATTGATGTATCAATATAGATTGATAATTCATCTTCTTTAATTTAATCAACAACTGTTCCAAGACCCTTACCGTTTTGTCAGAGGTATCATGTAATAAAATGATATCTCCAGATTTTAATCTGCTTAATATTCTACGCAGGATTTTGTTTTCACTGTGAATAACGGTATCCAAAGAGCGAACACTCCAACCTATTATTAATTTATCTGTTATGCTGGATGCTTTAGAAATATGAGGATTGGTCACACCAAATGGAGGACGATAAAGCTTTGTAGTACAAGATGAATTATTCAATAATGCAAAATCTGCATTTTGTATCTCATCAATCATTCTTTGGGTAGAGAAGAAACCAATGTATTTAGAATGTGAATAACTATGATTTCCTATACTATGACCTTTTTTGAGTATCTGTCTAACAATTTCCGGATTTTTTTCCACCTGTTTACCAATACAAAAAAACGTTGCTTTCGCCTGATACTTGTCTAATAAATCTAAAATCTGCAGTGTATATTCAGTAGGGCCATCGTCAAAAGTAAGGGCAATTGTTTGCTCTTTTTGTGGAAAAGCATGGTATAGAACTTTAGCATAATAATTAGACCGCACATCGAATGATCCCCATACCGTTAGTCCAATCCAGAGAAATAATATTATAAAAAAAAAGATAGGCGAAATGATATTCAGATACCAGCCCAACAGTAATATCAGCAAGGATATAATAAATAGATATTTTAATTTATGATGCTTTAACATGATCTTACTAAGACAAAACTATAATCTGTACCATGAGATTGGTTTATTAATAAGATCGTTTTAAGCTGTTGAGGTTTAACAGCATTCCATTGTATAAGCTGCGGATAATGTTGTGTTTTAAGAATTTCAGAAGCTAACTTAAGTCCATAAGCTGAAGCAGTATCATAGCTACCTGAAATATGCTGATAATATGCTTGAGCAGTTTGGGAAAATAGATCCGAAAATGGTTTAAAAAAATTCTGCTGATTAATATCAGCATTATAACCCAGCAGAACAACATCAATATCATTACTACTTAACTGATGACGATTTAAAAAATCATTAATCAATACCGGAACGGGTTGATAGATTTTATTAAAAATTTTAACATCTACCAGTTCAGCGTAACTTGAATCGGATTTCTGTTTAGAAACGATAAAGAAGTTTGCCCCTTCAGACAATGGAATCCCGGAGGAAGAAGGATTTTTAAAAGAAATTTCAGAACCATTTGCTTTCGTGATCCCTGCCAATTCAAAGAGTTTATTAAATCCTGATGATGTTTCGTCAACACCACCTACCAACACGCTTTCGGCACTAAACATGGTTAATTGAATGATGCTATCGAGCAAGGCACTTTCGAATGAATTTCCTCCATTAACATAGCTCATATTATATCCTTTACAACCTAATTGTAATGCTACTTGTGCAGCCACGGTATTATGAGTTGATTGTATAAATGATGTAGGAGTTAGAAATTCTTCATTATTATCCAAAATAGCATTCAAAAACTTTTCCGAATCCTGGATGCAGCCTAAACCGGTTCCGACTATAACAGCAGTAGGAGATGTCATAGCAGCTTCATTTAATGCTTGTTGCGAAGCATAGATTCCCATTTTTACACCTGACGACAATCTCCTTAGTATAGCCGAGGCAATGATATCTTTGTAAGAAGGATGTGAAGCAGGATTAAAAGGTTGTAGAGGAGTAGGCGTATCAAACATAATATTGAAATCAAAAGCCTGAATTCCCACGTTTCCGATTCCGTTAATATAACAGCCTGCCATTAGTTCTTAGAGAATATAAGGGAGGAACAGTTTCCTCCAAAGCCAAAAGAATTAGATAGAACATGTTGTATCTGTTGATTTTTAACTTTTGTTACAGGTACCAAGTCGAATTCTTCCATAGGTGTTTCAAAATTTAATGTGGGAAACAACACATTATTCCTGATTGCCAATATACTGAATACAGATTCGATTGCCCCCGCTGCAGCTAAGGTATGGCCTGTAAAAGATTTTGTGGAACTAAAGGATGGCACATCCTTAAATATACGTATCAATGCTCGTCCTTCCGAAAGATCATTGTTGCCCGTTGCAGTGCCATGTGCATTGATATAATCAATCTCATTCGGGGCCAGTTCAGCCTTGGCCAAGGCTTTGGACATAGCAAGATAGGCTCCCTCACCAGTTGGAGAAGATGCCGTTTGGTGAAAAGCATCATTGGCATTGCCATAACCGCGCAAATAGGCTAAGACTTCCTTATTTTGAGTCCGTAAATGCCTATCGGATTCCATTACAAGATAAGCTGCTGCTTCCCCTAAATTCAGTCCGTTACGATTGTTATCAAAAGGTCTGTTTTCTTTATCAGAAAGTATCATCAAACTCATAAAGCCATTTATGGTGAATTTACTCAGTGCATCAGTACCACCAACAATTACCCGATCAAGGTCACCTCTTTCAATTAAACTTGCACCCAGCATAATAGCATTCGCTGCTGAAGAACAAGCTGTAGAGATTGTCGTAGAGAAGCCTTTCAAACCCAGGTAGTCCGCAATTTTATGTGTACTATTGCCTGCATTATGGCTTAATATATATTTTCTAACTGCCGGATTGTTCTGGTATTCCTTAAAATATTTTTCCGTAAAATCCATTCCCGCAACACTAGTCGAAGAAATTAAACCGGTACGGACCTCATTAATATGAGTGATACCCGCATTTTCCACAGCCTGTTTCGCTGCATAACTACCAAGTAGAGAAGTTCGGGTAAAGCTATTTTCTTTCGGTAGACCTAATATTTCTTGCCATTTCTCGTTAGAAACTTTTATTTCTCCGACTTTTATGTCATTGACATGCTTGGAATCAAATAGCTCCAGTCTTGATATCCCTCCTCTACTGGAAATTAATGAACGATAATTCTCGTCTATATTGTGACCAATAGAAGTTACAATTCCCAAACCGGTAATGGCAATTCCTTTTTGCATGCTATTATTTACGATTTTGCTCAACAAATTGAGCTAAGGTAGCTATGGATTTGAAAATTTCACGGCCCTCTTCGGGATTAGAAAGTTTAATACCGTATTCTTTATCCAATAAAACAATTAATTCAAGTGCATCAATAGAATCTAGCCCTAAGCCTTCCCCAAATAATGCATCATCATCTTTAATATCATTTACCGTTATATCTTCCAAATTTAAAACATCAATAATCCGTTGTTTTAATTCGTTTTGTAGTTCTGCCATTTTTTATAGTGTATTAATAATTTGTTCTATCGTAGTCCTGTTGTGCGCTAGTTCTCCATCCGATTCTACAAGGTAGAAACATGCTTCATAATCTTCTTTTAACATCTTCATCCAACCACAAAGAACTTTATTTGCTTTTTTATTCGTCAGTAAATATTCAGAATAGGAATGTATATATGGAATTTGGAAAGAATCCGCCAATAAAAAAGCACTTTCTGATTTAAGCTGATGCCGAATACTGACCTCGCCAATACTAATATTTGGTAATGTATAAACAAAAACCGCCGGACTCGGATAATAGTCATCTGCTTGCTGAATTCTCCTTAGATGATCCATATCTGTATCTAGACTTGATTCCTCATTACAAAAAACCAAGGCAATATCGCTATCTTCATTCCCACTCAACACTATCTCTGACGTTAAAAAGGCTAATTTACACAAATTATCCATCTTGTGAAATTTCGGATATTGGAGATTTAACTGCTGATAAGCATGTTTCGAAAATGATTTAAAACCCACATTTTCAGACGCTAATATTTTCTGGTTATTACGATAAATACTACCATCTTTTACATGTACATATGTGCTTATCTTATACATCCCTTATCGTCTTATCGTTTATGCGGTTTCATCAAAATGACAGCTGAATTGCATCCACCAAAACCAGAAGCGGTTTTCAATGCGATGTCTATCTCAGCTGATGTAGATTTCGTAATCACATTTATCGGATGCGAAGTACCTCTTTCCTCAAATCCCTTAGTTGCTAAATAAATATTGCGCTTTAAACACTCTGAAGTAATCACAGCTTCTAATAGCCCTGAGGCTGCAAGAGTATGACCATAATACCCTTTCAAGCCGGTTATAGGTGTATTCTGAAGACCAGCCCGATATAAGGCTATCGCCTCCATTTCATCATTATAATTAGTGGCGGTGCCATGTGCTACAATATAATTTATTTGATTACTATCAATCCCAGCCTCTTTTAAGGCTCCTGTTATACTTAAATATAGCCCATCACCAGTTCTTGAAGGTCCTGAGATATGATTAGCATCATTAATATTTGCATCACCTGCAATCAGGATGCTGTTCTCTTCCAATTTATCAGAGACGAAAGCGGCAACGGCTGCTTCTCCCAGATTTATGCCACTTCGCTTACTATCATATGGCTTACAAGGCGCTGAGCTCATGGCTTGAAAAGATTGGAAACCGGAGACCACAAAAGGAGTCAATTCATCTACAGCTATTAAATACGCCTCTTCAAACATTCCCATTTGTATATATCGCTTTGCCATGGATAAAGCTAATAAACCCGATGTACAAGCATTTGAAACAATTAAAGGATCCGTTTCAAAACCAAAATATTTGGCTATTCTCTTTGCCATTTTGGGAATAAGTGCAGCATCTATAGATTCACTTTCCAGTCCTGCAATATTTCCTTTCGTCGTTGACAAAATCAATACGGTATTCGGATGAATTTTTCGCTTTTTGACAATTCCACTTAGTGCAAGGATAGCTAATCGTTCTATCCTCGAGGATGAATGAGGAACTTCTGAAACGTCATAATTTTCTGCAATAGACTCATCGCTGATAGCTGCCGCATATACACTGCCAATCGACGAGGAGAGTATAAAAGGAGATATACCAGATTTATTAGCAATTAGTGACTCGAAATTCGAAGCTGTACCGAAACCTAAAGGGCTGACGATAAACGATTCTTGTAGATAAACGGATTTCATAGCAAACCGACTTTCTTTTTCCATTCCACCCAAAAAGCTGGATTAGTTAAGTTTAGATTTCCTTCGATATCCGTGAAAACTTGGGTTGTTTCCCCAGTACAGACTAGCTCATTTTTATGGTTATATATTTCGAACTCAAAGAGTATTTTTGCAGCTGCACAATCAACATAAGTAGTAATAATATAGGCGTCATCCGCATATCTCAGAGGTTTTTTGTGTTCACTCGAAACTTTAACAATTGGTGTAGCATACCCCTGTTCCTGAATTTCTTTGAAAGAAATGCCATAATGCCTACCAAAGGCTTCACGCCCATCTTCGAAATAAGCAACATAATTCCCATGCCATACAATCCCCAATGCATCAGTTTCGTAAAACTTTACCTTAAATTGTTGGGTATGCTGTAAAATTTTATTCGTGTTATCCTGCCTTTTTCTTTTTATCATATGCTTTGTCATGAACAATTTCTTGCCGTGCTAAAGTTAAGTATTCAAACTTAGATAGTATAGTTTCTAATTTTATCCTTGTTTATCCTTTACAGTTTTCATTTCACCCATCGCTATTGTCTTATCCCCTACTTTACTGACTATTTTTACCATGGTAATTCCAGCAAACTCCTGTATAATATTAACTTCAGTCATAATGGTTTCGTTGCTAATTGGCAAATCATAAATCTGCAAATTACTTATACTGCCAATATATCCTATAGGTGGAATTTCCTTTCTTAAAAAATAACCGTACCCAGTATGTAAGGCAACTGATTGTGCCATATGTTCTATAAGGCCAGGTTCTTCTAAAATGTGGTTTCTGACAAAAATATTGGAATCAAGCACCCTAAGGGATGATTTAAGATATTCCTTATTATATGCTAACAAACCGTCTACCAATACCATTGGCGGACGTTGTGGGATACATTTAATCAGCGTATCTATTGATAAAATTGGAAGTTGCATCACCGTCATTCTTTAAGCTCTTCAGTCCAATTACTAAAATAACAATTTGTAAAAGATAATCTGTGATAAAATATCAGTTCATTGTAGCGATTAATGTTTCCAAAAATCAAAATAATTAAACCATTGATACGGATATTTTTTTAACATAGCTTCTAAAGATTGTGTATAATCATTTAGAATGCTTTGAGCATCGCGATGTTTAAAGGTATTGGCTCTACGGGTATAGAGATGATAATGAAGATGAGGTTCCTTCATAACATATACAAACGCCACAGGCGCATTTAATCTTGAAGCGATCATAAAGGTACCTGCGGGAAATAAAGCCTGTTTTCCAAGCAACGTAGAAGACATTGTTTTTGACTGCGCTATATAGCGATCCCCTGTTAAACATATCAGATGATTCTTAGCCAATGCAGCACTAATCTCAAAAACATGTGACATATCTTCACGAATATGAATAAAGTTTACACTATGCTTTTCTGAAGCTACTTGTTCCAGGTATTCTTTGATAACAGAATGTTCTTGGTCAACGGAGACAATATGTATTTGGTGATTAAAGTCAATATCAGCAAAAAATTTCTCCGCTATCTCAAAATTTCCAATATGTGCACTGATTAAAACACCCCCTTTGCCTTCGGATAACATTTCTTTTAAAATATCAATACCATCGAAATCAAATGTAAATTTATTTCTCAGCCCAGCAAAAATAGCTACTTTATCAATAATCACTTGTCCGAAAACAAAATAGCTTTTACAAATAGAAATTAAGGTTTTAAAAAAGGAGAACTCCTGACGATGACGAAAATAACGATACATTGCTCTAAATGTATCGGGATAAACTACTACATAATAAAATGAAACAGGAACCAATAATATGTAGGCGGCTCCCACGCCCATTTTTCTAATAATAGTTACAAAAATTTGATACCCTAATAAAGTACCTTTGGATTTTCCATCCCACTGACTCATTTTAATCTTGTTTTTCCAAGATTTTATTTTCTATTAGATTATAAAAATCACGAAATGAATTTATATCATTAAAATCTGATTCCACCAATTTCACCCCGAAATTAGATTCTATTATAACCACTAAATCTACATAGTCTAAACTGTCCAGATCTAAAGTACTCTTTAGATTTTTTTCAGGATCAATCACTTCCTCTTCTACTTCAAACTCTTCTACAAGAATTTCATTTATCTTATTAATGATTTCTTCCATCTTCATTTCCACATTTATTTGAATTTCTTAATGATCATAGCGGAATTTGTGCCACCAAAACCAAAAGAGTTTGACAAATATACGTCAAAATCTTGATTTTTGGTTTCTGTTACCAGGTTCAATTTCGCTGAATACTCATCTGCTGTTTCAAAATTTATGTTTGGCGCAATAAAATTATTATTCATCATCAAGGTAGAATAGATAATTTCACTGGCCCCCGCCATCCAACATTCATGACCGGTCATTGATTTTGTAGAACTTACATAAGGCCTGTTCTCACCAAAAACCTCATCTATAGCCTGCGCTTCATTTGCATCGCCTACGACTGTTGATGTTGCATGGGCATTTATGTATTGAATATCCTCTGGTTTTAAGTTTGCTTGCTCAAGTGCTTTCCGCATAGCTGTAGCCGGTCCCTCAACATTCGGCGTGGATATATGCCCTCCATTAGACGAAAAACCATAACCTACTACCTCAGCATAAATAGGAGCATTTCGTTCTAAAGCACTATCTAAACTTTCCAAAACAACTGTTGCGGCTCCTCCACTAGGTACTAATCCATCCCTATGAGCATCAAATGGTCGACATGCATTAACTGGATCTCCTTGATAATTTGAGAAAACACCTAGGCCATCAAAACTGGCCATCGCATATTTGTTAATCTCCTGAGCACCTCCACATATAACAATATCCTGCATTCCATTTTGAATCATCATAAAACCCAACCCAATAGCATGTGATCCACTTGCACATGCAGCACTTATGGTCATGTTAATACCTCGGATATTAAAAATGGTAGACAAATTCATCGTAACCGTCGAGTTCATAGATTTGAAAATCGCTCCTGAACCAATAAGCGCAGTATCCTTCTTCTCACGAACAATATCCGTCGCATCGATGATAGCTTTGGAAACACTATCATTTCCATAAATTAAGCCTATCTCTCTTTGATCAAAAGTTGCTAATGGTATTTTTGATTGAGACAAAGCCTCCATAGTTGCTATATATGCATATTCTGTCTCTTCACCTATAGTTACCCGCTGTCTTCTACTTAACAATGCTTTTAGATCGGGAACAGGTACTTTACCCGTTAACGGCGAACGAAAACCATACTCTTTACGCTCATGATCGTAAATAATACCTGATTTACCATTATACAGTGATTCTTTTACCTCATCCAGATTTGATCCGATGCAGCTATAAATCCCCATTCCGCTTATAACAACTCTTTTATTCATAGATTATGAATAAATTCCTCCATTTATATTAATAACTTCTCCGGTTATATAGCTTGATTTTTTTGATGCAAGGAAAGCTACCAAATCGGCCACTTCTTCTGCCTCTCCAAATCTATTAACCGGAATTAATTTTCTCAATTCTTTTTCATTCAACGCAGATGTCATTTCCGTTCGAATAAAACCCGGGGCAACCGCATTAACAGTAACATTTCGTTTAGCGATTTCTTGTGCCAGAGCTTTTGTAGCCGCAATAACAGCGCCTTTAGCAGCAGAGTAATTAACTTGACCTGCAGTCCCTTTTAAACCAGAAACTGAAACTAAGTTAATAATCCTGCCGTATTTCTGATGCAGCATTTGTTGAATAAAAAAGTTGCTGACATTAAAAAAACCATCTAAACTAGTTTTGATGACATCATCCCAATCATTTTTAGGCATCCACATAAATAAACCGTCCCTGGTAATCCCTGCATTATTAACGATGACTTCAACCAAAGCTTTCGGGTGTTTATTTTTCCAGGCATTTAACACATCATTCACTTCTTCCTGATTCGTCACATCAAATTTTAAAATTTCCCCTTCACCTCCTAACTGAATAATTTCATCTAATGTAGATAAAGCGGCCTCCTTATTTGATTGATAATTTACAAGAATTTTATAATCTGTTTCTTGTGCAAGTTTCAAACATACTGCGCGACCTATTCCGCGTGATCCGCCTGTCACTATTGCATATTTATTTGTCTCTTCCATTATTTGCTAAATAGTTCAGCATTGTCGTACCAACGGCCTATAACATTTCCTTCACGATCTAGGAATCCCCATGATTTATTATATTTAACACGTACTAAGCCATTATCAAAACCTTTGGTAGACGGATTGAACATATCTAAACCGATTGCAGTAATATCATATTTGGCAGGAATTACTAACTCACCTGAAGAATTGATAAAACCCCATTTACCACTCATCTTAACTGGCGCTAACCCATCATTAAATATTTCGGCATCATCATATTGATAATCAACAATAATTTCACCTTTAGTATTTATATATCCCCATTTAGCTCCATTATAGACTGGTGCCATACCTTCATTCATAGCTCTCGCTTTAATATATGATGGTTCAATGGTCCAATTTCCCTCCGTGTCTACATAACCCAACAGTTTGCCTTTTCGTGCATAGGCAATTCCATCATCAGAAAAATCCCAAATCTTATCTACACCTTCTAAAGCTTTAAACATTCCATCGGCTACAATACCAAACAAGGTTCCTTTTTGGGCATAAGCTGCTCCATTTAAATAATTACCAATATCATCATAATCCATTGGAATAATCTCTTTACCTTCCCTATCAATTATCCCCCAACGCTCGTTATTTTTCGTACGTGCATAATCTCCTTCAAACTTACGTATTAAATCATAGGTTGGGCTCAGAACTTCTTCCCCTGAAGTATTTATCAAGCCTATTTTCTTATTCTGTTTTATAAACGCTATCCCGTTTTGAAAATCATACAGTTTTTCCGAAGGAGGAAAGTTGAGTTTTTCACCCCTTTTGTTAATATAAAACCATTCTTTACCCTGCAATACAATAGCAATTCCCTGATCAAATGCCTTAACTCTATCATATATTGGTTCAATCACCCACCTCCCTTCTGCGTCTATAAAACCCCATTTTTTATTTTCAAGTACCGCCGCAAGACCATCACTAAAATTTCCTGCTTTCTCATATTGGATCGCAATCACATCTTCTCCCGATTTATTGATAAATCCGGTTCTCTTATTTAATGTGACTTGAGCCAATTCCTGCCCAAATGCTAATTGTATAAAAAAGACTGTGAGTACTAATAATATACTTTTTGCCGTCATAATTAATTATATAAAACTTGTTTTACTTTATCTATAATGGGATACAAAACCTGGTCTTCTTTAAATGCGGGAGCAATTTTTCTTAATTCAGTATAAATACCCTTTGACTTGGAACTAAGTTTTTCCTGAAGGTTTAATGCATCTACTGCTTGAATGATCGTTATCCACTCAATGGCCAAAACTTCGTAAGCATTATCAATGACTTTTGCGCAAAGTAAAGCAGCATTTGTACCCATACTTACAATATCCTGATTGTCATTGTTATTCGGAATGCTGTGTATATACATAGAGGTCGATAAAGCTTGGTTTTCAGCGGTTGTCGAAGTAGCAGTGAACTGTCCCCCCTGCATACCAAAATTAAAACCTAATTTACCTAAATTAACGAACGGAGGCAATATCTCATTTATCTTAGCATTTAGTAAGTAATTAAGTTGTCGCTCCGATAGCATAGATAGTTTTGTGATCACAAGCTTTAACCTATCCATTTCCAGAGAAATATAATCGCCGTGAAAGTTTCCGCCATGATAAACATGCTGCGTTTCTACATCAACTATAGGATTATCATTCGCAGAATTTATCTCTTTTTCGAGGATCATTTTTACACTTTGAATGGTATCATGGATAGGTCCTAAAATTTGAGGAACACATCTTAAAGAATAATATTCTTGAACTTTATTTTTAAAGATGTCTTCGTTACTCGCTCCACTATAAAGGTCCTCATCTCTTCTTTTAATCAAAGAACTATCCTTTAAATAACTACGCATCATTTCGGCAATATGACGCTGGCCAATATGTAATTTGGCATTATTTAATTCCTCTGAGAAATGATCATCATAAGCTTGGACTAATTCGTTAATAAAACAGGATGCGTTAACTGACCATTCTACTAATTTTTCCGCCCTGATAATATTTGTTATTCCAATACCAGACATAACAGAAGTACCATTAATTAAGGCTAGTCCTTCCCTTATCTTCACCTCTATCGGTTTCAAATTCTCTATTTCAAAGACTTTTTTAGTAAACCGTCTTTCTCCTTTATAAAAAACTTCACCTTCCCCAATTAACACTAAAGCTAAATGGGCTAATTGAACCAAATCTCCACTTGCCCCAACACCACCATGAGAAAATATCACAGGAACAATATCTAGATTAAGAAGCTTAGTCATTAAGTGGATAACGGAAATATTAACACCTGATTTCCCCAAAGAAAGTGTATTCAATCTAGCAATCATTGAAGCCCGGGCATGTTCTAGAGATAAGGGAGCACCACTACCAGAGGCATGACTACGGATTAAATTATATTGTAATTGTAGCTGATCTTCTTTACGGATACGGTATTGTGCCATGGGACCAAAACCTGTATTTACACCATAAATAACTTTGTTTTCAGAAAATGTTTGTAAAAATTCAAAGCAGCTATTTACTCGGTTAACTAAATCATCACTTAAACCTACCGTCTCATGTTGGAAAAGTATGTTCGCGAAGTCACCGATTGTTAAATAGTTATGAATTGTTTTCATTAAAAATAATTAGTTTCGTCACTTTTAATTGTTGTTTTTGTATGTAATTTTGAAACAACTTTTTGCTTCGCAAAAATATAATATAAATATTAGTTTATAACTATGAATAATGAATTTGTTGACATCTTAATAATTGGTGCAGGCCCTAGTGGGAGTGTTGCTGCAGGCTATTTAAACAAGCATGATGTGAAGATCAAAATAGTCGAAAAACAGAAATTCCCAAGAATTGTCGTGGGTGAAAGTTTAATTCCTCGGGTTATGGATCATTTTGAGGAAGCCGGATTGCTGGAAGCTCTGGATAAGATGGGCTATGAGAAAAAATATGGAGCCCGGTTTATTCGTGCAGAACAACACTGTCTTTTTGATTTTGCTGATAAGTTCGGTGAAGGAAAAAGCTGGACATGGCAGATACCACGAGCTGATTTTGATAAAACAATGGCAGATGAATTGGTTCGGAAAGGTGTCGATATTGCCTTCGAAACAGAGGTAATCAACGTTGAATTTAATGGAACGGAATCTATAACCACAATAAAAGACA
This sequence comes from Sphingobacterium mizutaii, assembly GCA_040394615.1. Taxonomy (GTDB): domain Bacteria; phylum Bacteroidota; class Bacteroidia; order Sphingobacteriales; family Sphingobacteriaceae; genus Sphingobacterium; species Sphingobacterium mizutaii_A. The sequence goes on along the minus strand of JBEBRZ010000056.1, from coordinate 901 downwards.
AAACAGGTAACATCTCAACAATAACAGCGAAATTTGTTATTGATTGTAGTGGTTATGGAAGAGTACTACCTCGGATATTAAAATTGGAATCACCCTCTACTTTAAATAAACATTCAGCCATATTTACGCACATTGACGATGTGAACAGACCCCAAGGCGTTGAAGGCACACAAATATCATTTGATATTATTAATACTGAAGTATGGCTTTGGGTTATCCCTTTTTCTAACGGAAAAACTAGTGTTGGAATCGTAGGCCCCACAGACTATATCGACCATCTTTCTGCTCAAAAGGATAATAAAGAGGCTATTCAGAACGCCATTAAACTTTCTGATTATTATATACAGAGATTCCAGAACCTTCCTTATGAATTTGAACCAATTCGGTTAACTAATTATTCGGTTTCCGTATCTCAGTTTTATGGTGATGGCTATGCACTCACAGGTAATAGTACTGAATTTTTGGATCCGGTATTTTCATCAGGTGTATGTTTTGCGACCGAATCAGGTATTTTAGCCGCCAAACTAGCATATAGACAGCTTTCTAATGAAAAAGTTGATTGGGAAAAAGAGTATGCGGAATATATGCAAGCTGGCATTGATGTTTTCACCACTTATGTAAAAGAATGGTACACAGGGAACCTGCAAACATTATTTTTTCATCAACCTGAGAATCCTGAAGTAAAACAAAAAATTTGTGCTGTACTGGCAGGTTATGTATGGAATAAGGAGAATCCATTTGTTGCCAAACACCATAATATTGTCAAGAATATGGCACATTTAATCAGTTGATTTTCTAAATAAAACAAATAAGGCGCTAACCAAATTAGCGCCTTATTTGTTTTATTTTTTAGTCAATTATTGTTGACCTGCCTCACGTTGAGCCTCTTGTTGCATTTTCT
>JBEBRZ010000055.1:0-24381 GCA_040394615.1 Sphingobacterium mizutaii | reverse complement strand
AAAAATAAGACAAAATGAGTGTATTAGTAAATAAAGATTCCAAAGTAATCGTTCAGGGTTTTACCGGAAACGAAGGTACTTATCATGCATCTCAGATGATTGAGTACGGTACAAACGTAGTAGGTGGTGTTACTCCGGGTAAGGGAGGACAATCTCACTTAGATCGCCCAGTATTCAACACCGTTCAAGATGCTGTAGATGCTACGGGTGCGAATGTATCTATTATCTTCGTTCCACCAGCTTTTGCTGCTGACGCTATTATGGAAGCTGCTGCTGCTGGAATCGCTTTAATTGTTTGTATCACTGAAGGTATCCCAACAAAAGATATGATTCAAGTAAAATCTTACTTGAGCGACAAAAACTCCCGTTTAATTGGCCCTAACTGTCCTGGTATCATCACAGCTGAAGAAGCTAAAATTGGTATTATGCCTGGATTTATTTTCAAAAAAGGTTCTGTAGGTGTTGTATCTAAATCAGGTACTTTAACTTACGAAGCAGTTGACCAAACAGTAAAAGCCGGTTTAGGTATTACTACTGCAATTGGAATTGGTGGTGACCCAATTATTGGAACTACGACTAAAGAAGCTGTAGAATTATTAATGAACGATCCAGAAACTAAAGGTATCATCATGATTGGTGAGATCGGTGGAGGAATGGAAGCTGAAGCTGCTCGTTGGATTAAAGAAAACGGAACTAAACCTGTTGTGGGATTCATCGCAGGACAAACAGCGCCTCCGGGACGCCGTATGGGTCATGCTGGTGCTATCGTAGGTGGTGCTGATGATACTGCTGCTGCTAAAATGAAAATCATGGAAGAGTGCGGTATTCGTGTAGTTGAATCTCCTGCTGAAATTGGAAAAGCTATCGCTGAAGAATTAGCGAAATAACATAAGCTACTTAAAACAGAAAAAGGGATCTCTTGGGATCCCTTTTTCTGTTTTAAGTAGCAAGACAAAAGATTAGAGACAACAAATAATAGATTTCTTTGGCATCCCTAGTGAGTTGCTTGAGATTTTTTATGTGGTTGCGGCACCTATCTCACCGAAATTTGTTGTAAATAAAATAACCTGACTTATTTCAAGCCAGGCTATTTCTGTTATGATAAAAAAACAACGTTCTACATTTTAAATAGTTAGATTTTAGTCGTGATGTGCGTTTTCTAAGCAGTACCCCACTGTATGCTAATCTTACTTTCCTTTCTCTTCTTTGGTCTCCTCGTAGTGTTCGATCAATTTATTTAATTCATTAAGATTTAAATCAGATTTAAGATCGACGAATACATGATCATCCTCGTCAGTAATACCCAACATCACATTCTTCACTTTATCCCCTTTCGTCTTGGTATTGATAGAAATTTTCGCGCCATCGCTATAGATGCTCATTAGTTCTTCAAAATCATTGTCTGCGAGATAAGAATTGAACTTCTCATAAAGATTTGTGCTACCATTACCTGAAACGGCCATCAGTTTAATCTTTTTTATTTTTTTAACAGCTAATGCCAATGCAGGATCATCTTCTTTCAGTTCTTTAATTTTCCCCCGAATAAATGTTTTCATCAGAATGCCAGGTACATTAATGGATACGATCTCAGCATCTTCAGACAAATTTAGTTTCTTAGCAAATTCCATGTTTGCTCCTCTTTTCACAAAGCAACTTTGCATGCTGACTAACAGGATTGCGGCACAAATAATTCCGATAAAGCGTTTCATAATATTGATATTTTAGGTTTTAATTTAATTGTTATTTACAAGTGCATTGATGTCATCATATTTTAGTGATCCGTCTAGAATCATAAATATTGTTTCTCCTTCAGAATTGATACTTAATAGCAAATTATCTAAAAAGTCTCCATCTACATTCTCCGCAAGGAATCTGATTTTATCTCCATCTGAGTTTATCACCAATAACTCTTCGTATTTCAGATTACCAATTGCTGAAGTAACTTCATTTTGAATTGCTGAACCTGCATTTTCAAACACCAACATTTTGATGGAATTTACTTTACTTAACAGAGGTCTGATCGTTTCTATATCCGTATCTCCGATATTCATCTTATTTAGCATTTTAAACATCGGTTTACCAATCTTAATGGATGTAACCCCTTTTTGTTCTTTATATTGCTCAAATATTTGATCCAATTTAGAGATCTGCGCTTGTGCCATACTGGCAACTAACAGACTTATTATTAACATGAGCGTTTTCATAGCTTTCATTTTTTAGATTTCAATTTTTAAATACTTAATGTTTTCAACACCTTCCATTCCTTTTCTAAGATTTGAAGTGGCCAATTGCAATGCAGTTTCAGTTACCTCTAAAGCCTTCTTTTCATCGTAGATCTTAATGCCATTAATTTCGACATAGAATTCTTCTTCTATAGCATGCTCTACTTTTAAACGCTCTTGTGATTTTCCATTACTTTTTTTATTAGAAACCATCTGAGTCTGTTTATTTCTTGAGGTCTTGACTGTCGGGTTAATAACATCCGGAGTTTCTTCCTGTACTTGCAAGCCTTCTCTGTTATCAGCATCCGGATTTTCGATATCTAAAATTTTGTTATTAACCTCTGTCTGAGCAATTACCGGTTTTACCTGATCAACATTTGATGAAACCATTTGACGTATTAAGAAGAAACCAAGCATTAAAGATGCGGCAATAGCTGTCATCGTAATAATTCTGCGTGTCATTGGAACTACTTTCTTTACTTCAGGCTTTTCCTCTTCACTCACCCCTTGCATGAAATCGTCAAAATTCCAATCCATCTTCTCTTCAGGCTCTTTAAGCATAGTAAAGAATTCCTCCTCTTCCAGCTCTTTCAGCCTGCGCTCTTCCTCTAAAGAAGTTTTACCTTCCCAGTACTTCGCTTTAAGCCTATCCAATTCTTCTTTTTTCATAATCAAAAACTTTAGTTAAGTTTAATCTTACTGTTGTTCTGGCCCTCGATAAGTTGACCCTTACTGCATTTTCTTCCAATCCTGCCATCTCTGCGATGTCTCCTATCTCATACTCTTCTACATCTCTTAGATACATCACCAATCTTTGTTTTTCCGGAAGTTCATCAATCATTTTCAAGATTAGCTCCTTTGTTAAGGATGGATACTTTTCCGGCTGAATATCAGGAGGAAGCTGATTTAAATACTTTGCCTGTCTTCCTAATTTATCAATCTTATTATACGCCATATTCCTTACCATTTGCATGGAAAAAGCTTCTATGTTTTGTAACTGTTCCAATTGACCTCTCTTTTCCCACAGCTTTAACATAACTTCTTGTACCAGATCGTAAGCATCTTCCTGATGTTCTAAAAACCTATTTGCAAAACGGTAAAGCTTATCCTTGAGGACAAATACCGTATTTTTAAAGGTCTCTTGATTCATCATTAATATCGCTTATTTAATAACAAGACAGGTATCCCTACCCATCTATTACATGAAAATTGAAAAAAAATTGAAATATTTTATAAATACCTAAAAAACAATCAATTAAAAAAAAGGCCAGAACTATTCTTCTGGCCTTCAAATATTCTTTTTTGAGACTATTTCTGTTCATCTGCCGAAGGCCCATATAGACCCGGAACCGGAATATCTAACAATCGTAAATAAACCGTCAACTGTCCCCTATGGTGAATTAGGTGATTGTTGATAACAAAACGCAATGTACCTAATTTAGGCATCTCAGCGAGTATATAATTATCTGCTCGCATAATCCATTTGTCGAACCATTTTTCCTCAGGAAAATTATTAATTGTTTCCTCATTTTCTTTATATCCTTGCTCTAGACTCTCTTTTAACTCTGCTACAGTTTCCGGTATAAATGGTTTATAATCTGTCGTAAAATTAAAGTCATTCTTGGTTAACACCAATGAGACCCAGTTATGTAACTCTACAATATGACCGGCAAGTTCTCCTAAGGATTTTGATTTCTCATGTGGTCTAAACGTTAAATCTTCGTCTTTTAAACGGTCTAACATTCTTCTTGTGTTATTGGTTTCTCTTTCCAGTTCAAAAAGAAACCCTTCTTTAATACTCATATTTGTGATAGTTTATTTTGTTATTCTAAGTTAATTAAAAAGCCTAAATTAGCTTTGTAAATTTTCAAACTAAAACCTCCCGGAATGAAAAAACTAGTTATACTTTGTATTCTCTTTCTCCTATTTGGATTATCAAGTCATGCGCAAGATGCGAATGCAGATTATGTAAAACAGCATTACGACAAAATTGAACAATATATTACCATGAGAGATGGTACTAAATTGTTCACATCTATCTATACTCCAAAAGATAAGTCAAAAAAATATCCAATTCTATTAAATAGAACACCTTACACAGTCGCGCCTTATGGTGAAGGTAAATTCAAAACCAGTTTAGGCAACTTTCCTGAGATGATGAAAAAAGGTTACATTTTCGTTTATCAGGACGTACGCGGTAAATGGATGAGCGAAGGTACCTTTGAGGACATTCGTCCTACTAAAACGAAGGAAAACCAGCAAACAATCGATGAGAGCACAGACACCTATGATACCATTGACTGGTTAGTCAAAAATCTCAAAGGCAATAATGGGAATGTAGGAATGTATGGTATCTCCTATCCGGGATTTTATTCCACAGCTAGCTTGGTCGGTAGTCACCCTGCCTTAAAAGCTGTTTCTCCACAAGCACCGGTTACCGATTGGTTTATTGGTGATGATTTTCACCATGGGGGAGCTTTATTTTTAACAGATGCATTTCGGTTTATGTATGTTTTTGATGCACCTAGGCCAAAGCCTATCACCAACGAACAGGGGCCTGAAGGTTTTAAGTTACCGTCAAAAGATTTGTACAAATTCTTTATTGACAACCCTACTCTTTCGGGACTAAAAAATGAGTACTTAAGCCATACTGTTAAGTTTTGGGATAATTTAGAAAAACACAGTACGCTTGATTCCTTTTGGGTAGCGAGGACAATTACCAATCATCTTAATGATGTTAAACCGGCGGTAATGATTGTTGGGGGGCTATTTGATGCAGAAGATACTTATGGTACTTTTGAGACCTATAAACAAATTGAAAAGCGCAATAAGGATAATAATTCTGTTCTGGTAATGGGTCCATGGTTCCATGGCGGATGGGTTCGATCTGAGGGTGATTCATTTGGTGATATTCGTTTTGGACAGAAAACAAGTCTTGATTATCAAAAAGATTATGAAATGCCTTTCTTCGAATATTATCTTAAAGGGGAAGGTTCGTTTAATCCTGCTGAGGCAAATGTCTTTTTCTCAGGAGGAAATGAATGGAAACATTTTGACCAATGGCCTCCTAAAGACGTGACGCAAGATAATTTATTCTTAAATGCAAACGGCAAAATCACTATTTCTCCGGAAGAGGAGGCAGAATCTTATGTCGAGTATGAAAGTGATCCGAATAAACCTGTTCCCTTTCAAGAGGGTGTAATTGTAGACCGGACAAGAGAATATATGATTGCTGACCAGCGTTTTGTAGCAAACCGTCCGGATGTATTGGTCTTTGAAACCGATGCTTTGCCAATAGATATTACGATGGCAGGACCAATAGTTGCTGATTTAAATGTATCGATGACAGGAACTGATGCAGATTTTATTGTGAAGATTATCGATGTCTATCCGGATACTTCTTCTGCAACCTCCCCAGTGAATGAAGAAATCGTGATGCCTAATTATCAAATGTTGGTTCGTGGCGAGATTTTGCGTGGAAAATTCCGTAACAGCTTTAGCAATCCGGAACCATTTACTCCAAATGAAATTACACCTGTAAAAGTGGTACTTCCGGATGTAGCTCATACCTTCAAAAAAGGACATAAAATAATGGTACAGATTCAGCATTCATGGTTTCCGCTTACTGATAGAAACCCTAATCAGTTTATGGATATTTTTAAAGCAAAGGCAGAGGATTATATCAAAAATACACATAGGCTATATTTTGATAAATCACACCCAAGCAGGATTAGCTTTCAGACTTTGGAATAGCTTAAATAATCTTTTTTGTAACAAATTATTAAATACAGCTACTAATTATATAAACTAACATTATTAGAAATGAAGAAACTATTTTTATCAGCTGTTGCATTATTAGTATCTATTTCATTGTTTGCCCAAGAAGACACCTTCTTGTGGAAAGTATCAGGAAATGGATTAGAAAAAGACTCTTATCTCCTTGGTACCATACACATGGCATGTGGTCCTGACTTTAAGATAGAGGATAAGGTTAAGGAAACGATAAAAAAGGCTGACCGCATCGCCTTAGAACTAGATGCTTCGAATCCGGAAACCGTTAAAGTTTTACAACAGAGCATTGGTCCGATCGCAGGATTCTTTGACGGTCTTGCTCCCGAGAAAAAACAGCTTATCGACAGTGTCTTGTTATCAAAAAACCTTTCATCTGAAATATTAAACCAGGTAAGTCCTGCGGTTTTATTGTCTTTACTGTCGATGCAATCTTTTGAATGTCAGGATCCTCAAGACATTAAAGCAATGGAAATGGAATTATTGAAACTTGAAGGTGCTACAGGAAAACCAGTAGATGAATTAGAAACTGCAGACTTTCAAATCAACATTCTAAATGAGATTTTCAAAGCCGAGGATCTGTATGAATATTTGAAAGATATAGATGTTATGAAGGCGGAAACAAAGAAATTAGTTCAAGCTTATTTCAATAACAAACCTTCTGAATTAGAGGAATTATTTACAAAAACGTCAACTCTTAGTCCTGAAAAAGAAGAACTTATTCTAACAAAAAGGAATGCGGCATGGTTGGTAAAAATGCCTGAAATGATGAAGAATAATTCAACCTTTTTTGCAGTAGGCGCCGCTCATCTTTTGGGTAAGAAAGGGGTTATCCAATTGTTAAAAGATAAAGGTTATCAAGTTACTCCGATATTCAATTAAAAAATTCAATAATAAAAGCAGAAAAATCTCTAATTATGGAGACTTTTCTGCTTTTATTATGTTTTATTTTTCTTTAATCCTCAAGGCTAATCCTGCTGCAAGCAGCATACATATTCCGGCTAATAGCAGCGCAAATATTGGTTGATTGGAGAAAAGATATTTGATAATCCATCCTGCGGTAAAACCACAAACGATTTGAGGCAAAGTGATAAAGAAATTAAATAATCCTAAATAAGTTCCCATTTTCTGAGTGGTCAAAGAATCACTCAACATGGCATACGGCATAGCTAGTATACTTCCCCAGGCAATCCCAATTCCAATCATTGGAACTAAAAGCATAAATCGATCCTGGATAAGAAAAATGGATATAAAAGATAATCCTCCTATTAGAAGCGACAATCCATGTGTTTGCTTACGTCCTAATCGATTGGCTATCTTCGGAAGAAAGAGTGCATAAACGGCCGATATAGCACTATATAAACCAAACAAAACTCCTACCCAGTTTCCCGCATCCTCAAACAAAGATTCTCTGTTCCCGGGTAATTTATAATAGATATGTTCTGCTAATGCGGGTGTCATATATACCCACATAATAAACAGGGAAAACCACGAAAAGAACTGTACCCAACCCAGATTTATCATCATGGAAGGCATATTTCTGAAATCGTACCAGATAGTTTGAATCATGCTCTTCTTTGATTTTACCACTGTCTCATTATCTAATTTCTCATGAAAACTATTCAATTCCTTCGGAGAATATTCACGGGTTGTTATTATGGTCCAAAGTATAGTTATCAATAAGATTGTTGCACCTGAATAGAAAGCTAGCGTTACATTTCCCAGCTGTCCCCAATAGGGATGAATTCCTGACCAAGTGGCGAGCTCCTTAAAGAAATAAGGCAACCAGGAACCTATTACAGCCCCTATCCCTATTAAAACAGTCTGAATAGAAAAGCCTACGTTCTTTTGGGCACTGGGTAGTTTATCTCCTACTAATGCTCTCATGGGTTCCATAGCTACATTTATCGCAGCATCCGCAAAGGTGAAAATAACAGCTCCCATCACTAGTGCCGAAACATAAGGGTGGAATATGTTAATATTCGGCATTAAACAGAGGGCTATAGCAGTCAGTAAAGCTCCAATTAAGATGTAAGGTCTTCGTCTTCCGAACCTTCCCCAGGTATGGTCGCTGTAATGACCTATGATTGGTTGTATCAACATTCCGGTTAAGGGAGCTGCTAACCAAAATAAAGGTAATAACTCCAAATCAGCTCCATTCGATTGTAATATCCTGGACGCATTCCCGTTCTTTAAAGCAAATCCAATCTGAATACCTATAAATCCCATATTCATGTTTATGATCTGAGAAATTGAAAGACTTGGTTTTTGTCGGGACATAGGTATGGCTATTTTGAAGGTAAAGATAAAACTTAGGAAACAGACATTTTACTTTGTCCAATATAATTTTCACAAAACTCTACATAACATCTATGACCCATTGTGGCTAAAAAAAATAAAAGCCCATCTAACTTTCGCTAGACGGGCCTTCTCTGTTTCATAAATTTTATTTTTTAGTAATCTTTGCTGTGAATCCTGCAGGAAGAAGATTAAGCTCGATATCATAAGTACCCGCTGCCGCAATTGGAATATTTGGTCCATCGGCTGTAAGCGCACTCTCAGTGCCGCCTAAGTTGATACCCCAATCATTGTTTGCTCTGAACTTTAATTCCCCGACCTTCAATGTTGTTGTTATCTTCCATGTATAGGTTCCTTTACTTCCTGAAAACGTCATTGGAGTATCCGCATCCCAACCACCATTGGTTGCATCACCTACAATTCCCCAAACGGTTTTTAGAACTTCGTAGGTCAGGTTCTCCGCGTCCATTCTTACACGGTAGAAGCCATCCTCACTAACCTCTATGTTTCCGGCATCATTGTCTTGAAGTAAGACTCCCGCTGCTGCTCCTTTTCCATAACCGCCTTCCCAATCTACATTGGTTGGTAAGAATTTGAAGCCATAACCATCCTTAGTGATAAATTCAAATATTTCAAACTTATCTTTACTTTCTTCATCATACAAATGCATAGGAACACCCAATGTAGGCTCCCATCCTGCTCCTACTGATCCCCCCACAATATACATGATTGGATTACTTTCTGTAAAAGTAATGGCTTTCGTCTTTTCAACTGTCTGACCATTTGCCTGATAAACAATCTTAAGTAGGGCCTCTCCTACCCATGAGTCATCTGAATTTAAATCAAATTCTCTTTCGATAATAGTGGAGTCTTGCGCAAAACTCAGTTTCTGAGTGAATAATGGCTCTGTACCTCCTTCAGCTCTTACAATGGAAAAATCAAAATCAGTAACACCGTTTGATAAGAAGCCAACTTTTAATGGCTGTCCCACCTGTATCGTGCTCACTGTGGCTTTATTAATGGAGACGATCTGATCATCGATTCCATGTTCTACTTTTTTGCAGGCAGCTATACTCAGTAAGCCAATACCGAGTAATAAGAGAAATGCCTGTTGAATATATGATTTCATAATGCTGTCAATATTAATTACTGTAACCTGGGTTCTGTGTTAAATTATTGTTATTGGCCATTGCTTTAGCAGGAATTGGGAAAAGCCTTTTATAAGTTTCCCCTGGATTGGCTGCCTTAAACAATTGAGCATCTTCCCATTTTCCGAAACGAATCATATCCGTTCTGCGTGTCACCTCAAATGTAAATTCGAATCCACGCTCTCTATAAATCGCATCTAAGGTAAGGCTGCTGACCGTAAATAATTTACCCGGAGTATTAGGGAAAGCTCTGCCACGAACAAGATTTGCTGCTGCTAAAGCCTGATCTCTGGTTCCATTAGTGGCACCACGAAGAATAGCTTCTGCTTTCATCAATAATACGTCTGCCAGACGCATAACAACAACATCATTTCCCGCATTGTTATTCAATTGATTCTTATCAGGATAATATTTAATGCAGCGGGCTCCGGCTAAACGTCCGCCATCATCCGCACCACCAATATCAAAATCAGATCCCGGCAATAGATTATATCCATAAGGATCAATAATAACATCGATATTATTGTATTTTAAAGGGTTACCTGCAGCATCATACTGTTGTCCATATAACCACTGTTCCATACGGTTATCTTCCTTATCAAAAGTATCAAAGTAAGCAGGCTGCGTACTCCATCCGTTCCATGGATTGACACTTAATTCATAAGTAATACGATGGGAATAATGTAACACACGGTTGAATAAAGTATTTCCCGTAGCGCGGTTAGCATCATAAGGAATTGAGAAAATGGGTTCAGCATCACTTGCCCCATTATCAGGACGGAACTGCGTCATGAAATTGGCATCGAGTGAATATTTATTAGATTCAATAACAGCATTTGCATGTTCTACCACTTTATTCCATTGAGCCGAATTAGCATAAACCTGCGCATTTAAATAGGTCTTTGCTAAAAGAGCATGAGCAAACCATTTTGTAGGACGTCCATAAGTCGCAGTAGATTTATCTTCACTTAAATCGGCGAGATTATCTTCTAGTTCTTTAACGACAAAATTATAAATTTCAACTCGCGGAGTGGTACTTGGTAATTCTGTCCCTGTATCGAAACTAGTAACTAAAGGAATATTTCCATAGATATCCAACATCAATGAATAATACCAAGCTCGCATAACCTTGATTTCGGCAATGGTTTGCACTTTGGTATCATTTTCAGGCGCATTTTCCAAAATTCCCAACACCCGATTACAAGTACCAATGGCGTTAAAGCCCCAATCCCAGTTGTTGCTTACTTCCTCATGTGAAGGCGACCAAGTATGGAAATGCATATCGCGCCATTTACCACCATCAAACCAGTCTCCTCCTCGAGTAGGAACCACGACCTCATCCGCTCCACCTGTTTGCAAGCTGAAATAACTATCAAAAAATCCACGTGCGGCAGTATAAACAGGTCCGGTAACCGCTACAAACTGTTCAGGAGTTTTCGGAAAGGTTTCTTCTGTATAAGCAGAATACATCTTATCATCAAACTTTGTACAAGATTGTCCTGCGAATGTTAGCCCCAAGGCTAAGAGTATATATAGTTTATTAAAATTCTTTTTCATGACTTACAGATTAAAAAGTGAAGTTGACACCTAACAAGAACGATCTTGTTTTCGGATAATAGTTTCTGTTGTCTATGCCCGGAGCCAATCCATCCAAACTAACCTCAGGGTCAACCCCTGAATAGTTCGTTATTGTGAATAAGTTTTGTGAGGATAGATAAACACGAGCGCTACTGATATGACGTAAATTCTCGGTTTTGAAAGTATATCCGAGGGTAGCATTATCCAATCTCAAGAACGAACCATCTTCAATAAATCTGCTGGATGCAATCAATGGTGTTTCGAAGATTCCTTCTTCTACAGCATCTTTAGAAACATTCGTAACATTTGCTTGTTGCAATCTTGATAAATCAGCACGGGTAGCGTTAAATATTTGATTTCCATACACGCCTCGTAGGAAGAAGTTGAAATCCCAATTTTTGTATTGGAATGAATTATTCCATCCATAGGTAAACTTAGGTAAAGCATGACCCATTACCATGTAATCATCAGGTGCTGAAATCTGATCTTGTGTTACAATTTCGCCATCGGGAGTTAGATATTTTGTCTTTTTTGTAGCCTCATCATATCCAATATAATTAGCAACATAGAACGTTCCGATAGCTTGACCAGGTAATACAATCGATGCAGTTTGTCCGGTCCATCCTTCAAGACCAATACCACCTTCGTAGCGTTGTGACACGCCGATGTTCTCAATATTGGATTCTAAACTACCTACTTCGTTGATGTTTCTTGCAAAGTTAACCGCCGTATTGTAAGAGAAATTTTCGTTGCGATATACTACACCATTAAGGGATACTTCAACCCCTTTATTCTTCATTGACGCTCCATTCGCTAATAAACGGTTAAACTGATAAGGAGGTGAAGGAACATCGTATTCGTAAAGTAGATCTTTCGTTTCTTTGTTATAATACTCAATCGAGCCTCCGAATCTTCCATTCCACATTTCGAAATCAATACCAAGATTCAGCATAGATGTAGTCTCCCATTTTAGGTCCGGGTTTTCATTTTGATTTACACCATAAGCATTAACCCATTCCCCATTATATAAGAATTGACCATCTCTTGGACCAAAGATTAAAATCTGACGGTAAGGATCGATATTTTGGTTTCCGGAGGTACCATAACCAGCTTTTAATTTTAAATCAGAGAATAAGTCCTGATCTTTCATAAATTCTTCCTCGGAGATTCTCCATGCTCCCGAAATGGAACCAAAAGTCGCCCAACGGTTATTACGTCCAAATTTCGACGATCCGTCACGTCTAAGTGAGGCACTCAAAATATATTTGTCGTTATAGGTATAACCAACACGTCCGAAATATGAAATCAAAATGGATTCTAATATATAAGGTGAATCTGCGTATGGATTATAACCTTCAGGAAGGGTTCCTAAATTTAAGTTGTTGGCCCCAAGATCATCAGATAAGAATCCAGTTGAACGAGCATGAATACCATCGTTATTTCTGGTTTTTTGATAGGAATAACCCGCCATTGCTTCGAAATTATGTACTTCTTTTGTCAGATTATAGTTTACATAACTTTCTAAAATTTGATCAATGTGTTTCAGATTATCTCTTTCAGCATATCCAACTCCTAGTGCTCTGGAATCAAAATCTGTTGTGTGCATATAATATTTCTTATCGTAATTCCTTTGCTGATAAGAAACCACATTTGACCAGGTCAGACCTTTTAATAAGGTTAAATCTGCTTTCAAACTAGCTAACAAGGTATTATTATTTCTTGTTTCATCACGTTGGTTCAACATAGCAACGGGGTTTAAGTATCCCGTACGACCAGGAACCTGAAAGTAACCACCATAATCAACATATTGGGCATCATCACTCATAATAGGCGAAGTAGGTACAAAACGAGCTGCACCATTGAAAATACCGTAATCGACATGATTTGATTTATTTAAACTATTAGCAACATTTAAAGCTAATTTTAAACGATCATCAAATGCGTTTTGGTCCACTCCTAAGCGAGCAACAACACGTTCTAAATCACTACGTTTAACAATACCCTGATTATTTAAATAATTGACTGAAGCATTATATCTCGTTCCCTCAGAACCACCTGTTAAGGATAGGTTATGATTATGAGAAAAGCCATTTCTGGTTATTGCTTCTTGCCAATCAGTAGAATGTCCCGATTCAACAGGAGACACGGTCAAGTTATTTTCTTCTACAAATTTTGCATGCTCTTGCGCACTCAATACATTTACTTTATTAGATATCTGTTCAGAAGCAGCATAAGCACTATAAGAAAGAACTGGTTTTCCGGCTTTCCCTCTTTTTGTGGTTACGAAAATAACACCATTAGCCGCGCGAGAACCATAAATCGCTGTCGAGGAAGCATCTTTCATTACGTCCATTGATACAATATCATCAGGAGGTACCAATTCAATATTCGCGCCTACCACTCCATCGATAACATATAAAGGGGCAGAACTAGCGGTTAAAGAAGAAGGTCCCCGTAACTGTACGGTCGATCCAGCTGTCGGATCACCTCCGGAACGGTTAACCGTCAAACCTGCGACCTTACCTGCCAATAGTTGTTCTGGAGAAGTTACAACACCTTTATTAAATTCCTTTGGACCAACAGAAGCAACAGATCCGGCGATTTGCTTTTTCTTAGCAACACCATAACCAATAACTACGATTTCATCTAAATTACTAGCCGTTTCAGCTAAGCTAAAGTCCAAAGTATTTTCTCCATCTTTAAGGACTATCGCCTGTTGTGATGTTGTAAAACCCAAGGCATTCGCAATAATGGTTTGGTTTCCCACAGGAATACTGGAGAGAGAATATTCTCCATCGCCACCAGATGCCGTGGCAATTTGCAAGCCCCTTACCTGAACAGTAACACCTGCAACGGGTTGTCCGTTTTGATCGGTAATACGACCTGATAGGCTTGCTGTTTGGGCAAATGCTGACATGCAGAATAGCATCAAAAAACCGACGCTCCACATTGTACGTAATGTAAATTTGCTCATTGTTTAATTGTTTTTATGTTTAGTAAATTTTTGCTCAGTAAATAATATTCCCCCGGTTGCAGTTCTAATGGAATATTGATATTTAAGTTTTTTGATTTCTTAGAATGATTATCTTGCCATGTGCCAGCCAAATCTGAATCAATAATTAATTGCTGGTTTACCACATCAAAGTTTCCTACCACTAACACCTGCTCTCCAGCTTCTTCTAATAGAAAATATTTAACTGCATTTTTTAATGAAGATTTCTTCAAGTTTGCAGACCTGAAAATTGTATTTGATTTTTTAAAGGAAATTAAGTTTGCATAATGCTTGAATAAAGCATAGCGTTCAGTATCTTTTAGGTATTCCCACTTAATTGGTTTTTCTCCGGTTCTCCCATTCTCCTCAATTGAAACATCATATCCTAATTCTCCAAACTGCCATATCATTTTCGGTCCTGGAGCAGTCATGAAAAATGTAGCAGCCATTTTATTACGATTTAAGGCAGTTTTTAGATCTTTCGCAGAATAGTTCCCATTGGCATTTCCATATGCTAAGTTTTTGAACATGATCCTTTCTTCATCATGCGATTCCATATAGCTGATGATATTCGGATTATCCATACCTCTGTTGCTGGCAAATAATCTACTGAAGTCTGATTTACTATCTGAATTGTATCCCATTGTCGCTTCATTAAATACATGATTTAAATTATTCCACAACAACATTCCCTCTTTTGCCAATTCAATTTCCTCTCGATCCTCCGCAAAATGTTCCAGTATAACATAGAAATTCGGATCTATACTTTTGATATAACTATTATAGTTTTTCCAGATCTGAATACGACTGGCATCATAGGCAGACCAAGCTCCTACTGCTGACTCTGAAGTACCTGTATTTTTCTGTGTAAAACCTTTTGAAAGGTCAAATCGAAATCCATCCAATTTGAATTCCTTCATCCAATAAGCTAGCACATCTTTTACAAAGATTTGTGTATATGAACTTTCATGGTTAAAATCAAAACCAACATTATACGGATGCATTGCAACAGTATTAAGCCACGGATTACTCTGACTCGGAGCTGCATTATCAAAATACATCTGTACCAAAGGAGATTGACCGAAGGCATGGTTCAATACGACATCAACGATGACAGCAATTCCGTCACTATGACATTGATCGATAAATGCTTTTAAATCATCCTTTGTACCGTAATATTTATCCAAAGCAAGATGATAGGATGGGTTGTACCCCCAGGATGAATTTCCTTCAAACTCCTGCACAGGCATTAGCTGAACAGCATTTACCCCTAGACGTTTAAAATAGCTGATAGAATCTGTTAAGGTCTTATAATCATGACTTTGAACAAAGTCCCGAACCAATGTTTCATAGATAACTAAGTCGTAGGGATTCGGTTTATTAAATGTGTTATTTTTCCAGGAATAGCTAGTTGTTTTTAGATCTAATACGGATACTATTCCGGTAGTTTGACTAGGATAAGGGGGTATAGCAGCTTTCGAGGAGGCTGGAATATTTCCATCATGTTCAGTGTCTAAAACCAACTCACTGTAAGGATCAGCAACTTTTATCGCACCATCAATTAAAAATTGGTAAGTATATTTTTTATTAAAATCAAGATCCGACAAGCTTATCCAGAACGTCTTACCATCTGGCGTTTTATTCATTGCATATTCAGCCAGTGCTTGATACGTGTTGAAATCACCTAAGAGAAAGATTGATTGTTTTTCAGGAGCAGTGATAGCGAAACTTACCGTCTTTTTATCATCATGAATAGTGATCCCATTCGGATTAACATTAGCCGGTAAAGCAGCAATAGTAGATGCAGATTGAACCATTACTGTCAGTTCACGCTCAGTGGACTGACCATTAGCCGTTATTTTTGCTTTAAACTTCAGTTCTCCGGTTTTTGAAGGAATATAGGTGGTTTTTATGACCTTAGTATTGTTTTCTTCGGCAACTATTTCAGAACCAAGTATCAAAGAGATATTTCCAGACTGATTAGCAAATAATTCAAAGTTAATAGGTTCCTGAGGAGCATAACTTTGCTTATCGGTCCTTAAAAGGTATGTAGGCTGAGTTTCAGGATTTACGAATTTAATATCGATTTTATTCGCATGTGTTAGTGGCAGATATAGATCAGAACCGTCACGATTTCTAGCTACTTTAGAGCCATCCCCATTTCGAATTAGAAAGCTTAAGAACTTTGCATCAGACGATTTATAATTACTAAAGAATGATTTAGGATTGATAGTAAAAGTATATTTCCCATCTTCTCTTTTTTGCAGTTTATTCTGGTTATTATTTGTATTCCAATCCGTCGCTACAGCTTTCCAATCTTGTGCTGAACTGCTTCCGGAAGTGATTAAACCAGCATGAATGTAAAGGTCTTCAGCAGAATTTTTCAGCTCTCCGTTTCCCTTACTAAGATCAATAACCAAAGTACTTAGCTCCTCCCAGTTTAGGAAATGGTTTTCTATTACCACAAATCCATTACTTGCAGTTGGGATACTTGGTTCATCTACCTTTGGTACATCTTTTTTACAAGACATCACCAATATCAGATTGATCCAAATGAAAATTACAGTAAATAGGTTTCTCATCCTGATTGGTTATACAAATCATAAGAATGTCTTATGATCGATCATAATTTGCTTCTGTCTGAAACCCATCAATTCATTTCTCTCCCCAAAATGATTATTGATGAATCAAATTTAAATTCTCCTTACTTTAAATATGCTTGAAACGGTTTATTATTGGTTCAATAACATAATTATAAAAATGGTTATTCTTTATTGGGAATGTTCCCGATTCTAATTCGAATATAGCTGCTTAATTTTTAATTATCAAAAAATTATTAATTTTTTTTACTTGAATCTTGGTAGATAAGTGATGAATCAAGAATGGTCACTTCTTGTTTCTTTAGATCTAATGGCTTGTTTAAAGCCTCGAATAGGTAGGTAGCAGCAATTTTCCCCATTTCAAATGCAGGTTGTTTAACTACACTTAAAGAAGGATGAACCAAATCTGTTATGTCTAAACAGGAAAAACAGATTAGTTTAAGATCCTGTGGAATGTTCAATTTTTCTTCTCTTGCGACTCTTAATGTAGAAATTGCTAATCGCTCTACTGAAGCTAATATTCCGTCCGGTTTATATTTCTGTAATAACTTCCTGATGTCTTCTGAATTAATTTCAGCATCATTAACGGTATCTAGTATCAAGTGATCATCAAAAGGAATTTGATACTTATTCAAAGCCTTTGCATATCCATCCATACGAACTTTCCCGATAGAAATATTTTGATTGATAACTAAGTAAGCAATTCTTTTACATCCATTTTCAATTAAATGTTCGGTAGCCTTAAAACTTGCTTCTTCATCATTACCTGTAACATACAAGGTATTTATATCCTCATAATTTCGATCGAAAAATACGATAGGGATATTATTGTTCTTCAGCAATCGAATGTGGTTATGTTCATGACCTTCTCCAGATGCCGACATAATAACTCCATCCACTCTTCCGTTGGACAAAGAGCGAACAATAGATGCCTCATTCTGAACCTGATGATCAGTTACATAGATTAAGGTATGATAACCCTTAGAACGAGTTACCAATTCTATTCCCTTGATGGCTTGACTAAAAAACTTATTTCCAAACTCGGGAATGATAATAGCAATGGTATGGCTTTTACTACCACGTAAATTTGAAGCATGTGTATTGGGTGAAAACCCTAATTCTTCTGCCATTGCTAGGATTCGGGCCTTCGTTTCCGGGTTGATGTCGTTACTGTTTCGAAATGCACGTGATACAGTAGATTTTGACAATCCCAGTCTTTCAGCTAAATCAATGATAGTGAGTTGTGACATAATCTGGTTTATAATATAGCTATCAAATATATATTAATTTGATGAATTAAGACAAGCATAGGTCATTTTGAAGGAAAAAGGGCGCTTCTATTGAAAGCGCCCAGATTAATCTTATTAAAACATCCTATGATTTGATAATTTTACCAACTTCATCAAATTCTTGAATAATTTCTTCTGAAACTGGTTTTGAACATAAGGACACTATTACGATAGTAAAAAATCCTAATATAAATCCTGGAATAATCTCGTATACTTCCTTGTAATCATGTGGAATATAAACCCATAGCAAGACTACGGCTCCCCCGACTAACATCCCTAATAGACCTGCCATCGCTGTCGTCCTTTTCCATAATAATGAAAGTAAAATCAATGGACCAAACGCTGCACCAAAGCCTGCCCATGCATTCCCCACTAAATTTAAAATACTGTCTTTAGGATTTAAGGATAATAGCAACGCTATAATGGCAACGATTAGGACAGATAAACGACTCATCAAAAGCATATTCTTGGCAGATGCTTGCTTGTTGAAAAATGTTTTGTAAATATCCTCCGTCATAGAGCTTGAAGTCACTAATAGCTGAGATGAGATCGTACTCATTACAGCAGCAAGAATAGCAGATAAAAGGAATCCTCCGATTAAAGGATGGAAAAGAACCCTGGACATATAAATGAAGATAGTCTCGGCTAATTCCTTAGAATCATCAAACTTCAACATCGCCTCGGTATCGAATTTAGCAAGATATGCAATTCCAAATAGACCAACTAACATAGCGCCACCTACGGTAAAAATCATCCAGCTTATTCCTATTTTTCTTGCTTTAGGAATATCTTTCACACTATCGATGGCCATAAAACGAACCAGAATATGTGGTTGCCCGAAATAACCTAAACCCCATGCCATTAGGGAAATGATAGAGATCGTCGTTGTGCCCTTAAATAAATCAAGATAATTCACATTTTTGGTTTCAATTACATTCAGAGTTTCTCCTACTCCACCCATTTGTACAATCATAACAATTGGTAATATAACCAATGCAGTGACCATAATGGTTCCCTGTACAAAGTCGGTTAAGCTTACAGCTAAAAATCCACCCAAAAAAGTATATAGAACAACTACAGAGGTAGTAACAAATAACCCTGTATAATAGTCCATTCCAAAAGCTGATTCAAATAATCGACCTCCGGATACCATGCCCGCTGAAGTGTATAGTGTGAAGAATACAAGAATGAAAATAGAAGATACAATTTTTAATAATTGTGTTTTATCATGAAACCTATTTTCAAAAAAAACAGGTAATGTGATCGCATTTTTAGCTACTTCAGTATAGACCCTAAGGCGTGGAGCTACCAGAATGTAGTTCAAAAAGGCTCCGATCGTTAAGCCGATTGCAATCCAGGCACTGGAGAGACCTGAGATATACATAGCTCCAGGTAAACCCATCAATAACCAACCACTCATATCGGCAGCACCTGCGGATAAAGCAGTAACTGCAGCTCCCATTTTTCTTCCGCCAATTAAAAATTCCTCAGAATTGCTGGTAGATTTTTTCCAGGAATAGAAACCTATCAATACCATTAATAGCATGTAAAGTCCTATAGAAATTAGTTCGTATATATTCATGTATTTAGTTTATTGTGCAAATATGTTATAAAATTGGGATAATTTCCATACGGTTTAAACAATTAGTTAAAATAATATCCGCCTCTTTATTAGCAAAGCTTAGATCCTTTAAAGTCCTTAACGCATCCATTTGATAAGGATATAAGGACAGGGCATCATCTAATTGTTTAATTGCATCCGTCTCTTTTCCTTCCTTAAGATTAATCAGAGCCTTTGTTACTAAATCTGAAGATCTATAAAAGACAGAATTATTACCTTTTAATTTCTCGTAAAATAATTTGGCATCAGACAATCTATTATTGGATGCTAACAGACGAACTAATCGTTGGTTATAGAGTGGATCTAGACGAGAAGGATCCCCTTCTCTTACCATTAACTTATTCATAAAGTCTGCTAATTCTTTGTGATTACCCTTCTGCGAATAGGCCTCTGCAAATAATAATTCAAACTCCGCTCTATTTACCTGAGAAGCTTGTAATGTTCTGTAGATTTGATTGAGATTTGTGATTGCCTCATCTGTTTTTCCATTAGCGAGCAATGCCTCTATATGTTGAATTCTGATGTTGTAATTTTGAGGTTTCTGAGATGCTAGGTAACTTAAAACAGAAATAGATTCTGCATTTTTAAGAAGGGATTTTTGCCAGGCATTGAATGCTTTTGCTTCATCTTTTCTATCACGTAAATAAGTAGAAATTTCAGACCCATTCTTTACATATTCATCTGCTACATCCAATGCTGCTTTTAATTGACCTTGTTGGAAATAGAAATTGCGAAGAATTGCTGAATTTCTAGCCTTTTCCATATAGTCAGTTTCTATTTCATAAGCTTTTTTCAAAAAGTCTGCCTGAGCGATCACATCTTCCGGTCTAGTCGCAATTGCTAGGTTTGCCTCAATGGAATAGATAGGTGCATATTGTGGATCAATTCCTTTCGCTATAGAGAGTCGAGTAGCGGCATCTTCAAATTTCCCTTCACTCACAAGATATTCCGCATAAGTAACATGTGCCGGTAAATACTTTTGATCATATTGTAGAGCTGTGTCCAAATATTGGTAAGCTTCTTTTAAATCATTTTTGGCAGCATTTTTTCCTAAATTAACATAAACCTGGGACCAATTTGATGCCATTGCCTCTTCATTCCCTGCTAAATAGGCTTTTTCTTTCGTGATAAGTTCATCAAGAAATGCATACATCTCAGGATCCTTACCTTTCAAATCACTCAACGTATTCATTGACTTAAAGTCTAAGGGGTGGACTTTTACTTTCTCAAAATAGGCTGGATAAGTCTGCGCCAGATATTCTGATTCATTATTCTGAGAATAGTAATCTAAAGTCAATCCTTTCTCCATTGCATTATAATATAATGCACGTATCTTTCTATTTTGTTCATCTGTTAAGACTTGTCCGTGAAAAAGGTGTACATATTCGTGAAGCAAAACATTTCTCTCTTCAAAGGCACCCCTCTCCACATACTCGATGGCTGCGGCTCCAGATCCTACTCCTCTGATATCCATCCATTGCCTGTTATCAAAAGTGGAGTTGAATCTAAAATAAGGAGCTTTCATGGCTAATGCCAGATCAACATGTAAAGGAGGAATTACAAACAACCTATGTTGCTTCACCAGAAAAGGAAAATATACGGTAGAGGTATATAATTGATTCCAGGCCATTCCTTTAGCTACACTACCTGGATAATATGCAACATCAGGAAATATTTCTAAGAAATCATCCATATTACTAATCTTTGGATTTTTCAAAGATTCAATGATACTGCTATATGTCTTCAGATATGGAATACGCTTTGATTTAATTACAGCTGCCAAACCATTATGTGCCGGCCCATAATGCTTCTTCTTGTGAAGAATATTCAGGAAAGTATGCTCAGCTATAGTCAACCTTTCCATTCTATCTTGAGCATCAAAATCACTGTATAATAAAGATGCTTTATGCATATCAGGAAGAACAGAATTTTCATATTTTGCCTTAATCTGATCAACTGCATTTAAGGCTTCCTGAATTTTGTTATTGCTAAACAAATCATCAGCTGATTCCAACTCGTAACGAATTTCTTTCTCATCAGAATCTACATAATCCGCAAAAGTCAAATTAGTATGGCCATTCCCCAAATGCCAATGGGATTGAAAATGAAGTGGATTTAAAGCAAGAGCAATATCCCATTGAGCCACCATATCATTTAATTGAGTCGCATCAATCCTCCTCCAGATGGCATAACCATAATAAAATCTCGCATCAGCATTCAAAGGGTTTAATTGAAGCCCTTTTACCAATATTTCCTCAGCTTCTTTTGGTTTTTGGTCCCAAAAGAAAACATCAGCCTTCAAAAAATATCCTTCTGCATTTTTTGGATACTTTGTAATTAGATTGTTCGCTAGTGCCAAGGCTTCAGGATATTTTTTCTGAAGCATTAATGCTCGCCCCAGCACAAGATTTAATTCCAGATCATTGGAATTTTTCTTAAGCAAATCTTTACTCATTTGCTCTGCTACTTCAAGTTCCCAAGCTTCAATTTTCAAGATAGCGAGTGCTCGCTGAACCCTTACATCTAATTGATCTTTCTTGCTGATATTAGTCAATGATTGTTCGGCAGCTTTAAAATCATTATTCAGCCAGTGAAACTTAAATTTTAAAACAGCCGATTCTATTGGCTTTATATTTTTTCCGGTTTTTAATTCTTCATTAACTAAGTCCCATTCTCCTAAATCTAAAAGATGATTAAGTGTTTCAAAATTTGAGCTTTGATTTGAATGAAGAGCTTGAATTGTTTTGTTTCTTTCCTGTTGCAGATAAAGTTCTATTGCTTCTGTATCATTAATAAGATCTTGAGCATGTACAGAACCTAATCCAACAAAAAGTAAAAGAAAAATACGTTTTAAGGACATATTATAGATAAATAATAGCCAATCCGCTAAGACTGGCTAAGTAAAAAAATCTAGTATTTTGCTGCTTGATCTGCAGCTGGTAATGACTTCTTAATAAACTGACGAATATCTTCGTTGGCCTTAATTAAATCCTCCTTACGTAAGTACATCATATGACCACTGCGATAGCCTTCAAAACTCATTCTAGATGATAATTTTCCCGAAGGATCCATTTGCCACATATTGTATTTTGCGTTGAAATAGTCACATGCGCCATCATAATATCCTGATTGAACCATCAAATGCAAATACGGGTTGGCTGCCATCGCCTGTCTTAGATTAAGACCTGTATTATCATTACTTCTGTCCCAAGGATGTACCGGACCAAACATATTATATTTTACGTCTGATTTGTAATTTAATTCATTTGCATAATAATAATTGATTGCAGGGGTAAAAGAATGCAACCAAGAAGTAAGTTCTGCATTGTAGTCAGGACGTTCTCCTCCATCTCGAAAATCTATCCCAATATATCTGGAATCTAAACGTCCAATCGTCTGCCCTCTTTCCCTTAATAATTCTTTCCAAAAAAGGTTAGTTGGAATATCTAAATTATTTTGAGAAATAACTGATTCTGAGAGACCTGAATATCTAGCCATTTTCTGAATGACTGCGTTTTTCTCAGAAGCGCTTATACTCGAACCCTTAGCTATAGCCGGCAATAATTCATTCAAAGTAAAGTCTTCTACTTCAGGCAGCAGATCATTTAAATCACGATTTTGCAATTCAGGGCTAAGGCATTTATGAAACCAAGCTGTTGCAGCATAATATGGCCAAATATTAGCTTTTGCTACCGCTCCCTCTCTCTTGATACCCAGATCTGTGGGTGAAACTAAAATAACACCATTTAGATACATCCATTGTGCATTCTGCAATTCCAGAGCTAAACCTGATACCCTGGTAGTACCATAACTCTCACCTATTAAATATTTCGGAGAAGCCCAACGATTATTACGGGTTACAAAGGTGTTAAGCCATTCTGCTAAATATTTAATATCAGCATTTACCCCAAAAAATAGAGATTTATCAGCCTTCTCATCTAAAATTCTCGAAAAACCTGTATTGACAGGATCTATATAAACGATATCAGCGACATCTAAAATGGTATAAGGATTTTCTTTAACACCATAAGGTTGCAAAGGATAGCCCTCATCATCAATATTTAGTAAACGTGGACCTGTGTAAGCTAAATGCATCCAAACTGAACCCGAACCAGGTCCACCATTGAATGATATGACCAACGGTCTCTTATCTCTGTTACTAACATTATCCCGAGTATAATATGTATAGTGAAGTGTTGCTAATACCTTACCATTATTATCCCAAACCGGCTGAGTACCTGCCACGGCTGTATAACCAAAATTCTGACCATTCGCAGTAATCTGATGTTTTGTAACAATTGTACTATCTGCAAAGGGAATTCGCTGAGCCTGTACAGTAATCGTCAAAATAAGCGCCGAAATTAAAAATATATACCTTTTCATATTGTTATTATGTTAATACTTGATTTCCTAAGGAAGTTATAAATTATTGTCTGGTATCCCAAAATACTCTTTTCTATAGCAATGTATTCCTTGCTCCTATTAGTAGAGAAAATAATATCTTGGATAACTTGCAATCTTAACTTAGGTCAGTTTAAGTTGATAACTTAGATCTTCAATTGCATAACCAATATATAAAAATTCATTTTTATAAAACTATCGTAATATTGATTATCTACAAATTATTTAGATAAGTAAATAAATGGATAATTTATGTTTACAGAAACTCTTATCGAGACAATAGACAACAGACATAAGACTTTAAGGGAGTAAATTCAGCGGTTTTGAACTTAAGCTATATGGCATAGCTTTCAATAAATCATTTAATGATAGTTAAAAGAGTCTTTAGCAGAAAATCTGATGTCTGTTGTCTCACAGTCTCTTGTCTATAATCATTGGCTGCT
>JBEBRZ010000054.1:0-24852 GCA_040394615.1 Sphingobacterium mizutaii | reverse complement strand
TTTTTAGTCAATTATTGTTGACCTGCCTCACGTTGAGCCTCTTGTTGCATTTTCTTACTTGCAACAATCACGATCTCAACACGACGGTTTTCCGCTCTTCCTGCATCTGTATCATTTGAAGCAATAGGCTCTGAATAATTTTTACCTTCTGTTTTAATACGTCCTCCTGTTAACCCTTGTGATACTGCAAAAGATTTTACTGAAGCAGCACGTCCTTCAGAAACTTTTTGGTTAGCTGATAAAGTACCAACGTTATCGGTATGTCCTAAAACAAGAATCTCAGTATCTGGTTCTTTGTTTAAAGTTTCAACCAATTTAGCAATGTTCTCTTTTGCCGAAGGTTTTAATGCAGTGCTATTAAAATCAAATAATATACCTGAGTCAAACTTAACCAAAATACCTTCTCCAACCTGCTCCACTTCCGCACCAGCTACCGTATTTTCAATCTCTTTCGCCTGCTTGTCCATTTTCTTTCCGATCAATGTACCTGCAGCCCCACCAATTACAGCTCCTGCAATTGCACCTACCGCTGTATTACCAGCTTTACCACCAATTAAAGCACCAATCGCTCCACCTGCAGCTGTACCAACAACAGCACCTTTAGTTGTACTACTTGTATTTTGAATGGTTGAACAGCTTGCAAACAACATTGTTGATGTAGCCACTGTCAATCCATAAACCGCTAATCTTTTATTAATTTTCATAATCAAATAATTTACCTTTTTTATTTAATATCTTTTTACAAATCAATAATCAACTTTGCAAAGCCAATGCCAAACTCTATTAAGAGCTTTTATAATCACATAAAAATCTAATTATCAGTTTTTTATTTTTCCTGAACAGGAATTTCCAACTTAGGTAATTTCATTGCCTTAGGACGTCCTTGTGCATTCCAAGCTTTAAATGACGTATTGATATAATTCATTAAATCATATTGACCCCAATGCTGTGCTGTAGAATAAGAGGGTCGATATAGATCCATGAATGATTCCAAATCCTCTCCCTCGAGGTGGGTAAGTTTAGAAACAATTGTTTTATTGAAAATACGATCTACTTTGGTCGCTTCCAGCTCTTGACTCATGTATTGTTCAAAACGCCTGGCGTTCTTAGCCTCTTTCCCAAATAAATTATATATGGCAGTAGCAGGACTTGCTAGATAGGTGCCGAATTTATTATGCCCTCCATTATAAACTCCTTTACTTTCATAATCTTCAAGCATACCTTTCATCTCTGCTTCCTTAGTACTACGGGTGATGACAACAGTCTCAATTACATTACCCGCCTGCATATCCAGAATGATATCCTCTAAGGTATTGATTCTGGTCTTTATCGATCCATAGCCAACTTTAGAAATAGCCAAAGTATCCCCGACATTCACCTCAATGGTAAACACACCGTAGGAATTAGTTCTAACTCTTTGATTAGTACGTTGGTTAACGACATTCGCATCAGTAACCCTTGTACTTGTGCCTTTCTCCATCACCAATCCGGAAATTATGTTATCTTGTTCCTGACTATGTGCAGCAAATGCCAAGAAAAAGAAAACAACTAGTAAGGCAATATTTTTTATTTTATAATACATCCAATTTTAAAGGTAATAATAGTTTTGACTAGCAAATGTTAAAAAGTTTTAAAACCATTATTAGTTATATGGATAAAAAACAAAGTTTGCTCCCTCGGGGACAACGACGAATAAGCACATAAAATCATTCGATGGCTTATATTGTTTTATAAAATATTGTTCTCTTTCTTCCTTTATTACACCCCTATCAACAAATTCTTCCAATGAACTTGCCTGAATACTCCACTGTGTATTCAATTCATCTCTATCCAATATCATTTCTCCTAAATCAACTTTTAATTGATGAGCAACAAAAATTGGATACAAAGTATACCCCTCAGCTACCATCTCCGTTGAGACTTCTTTTATGGAGTCTTTATAAAATTCTAAATCCTTCTTTAAGCTTAACAATGGGCTCTGATTTTTAGGAGCCTCATCTCCACCTTCCGGACTCTTATTTAACAGGTCCTGTAAATCCATTAGTTCTTCAATTTTAATAACACCACATTCTCAACATGCTGAGTATGTGGAAACATATCAACAGGTTTTATTCTAACTACCTCGTATTTACTTGTCAAACGCTCCAAATCACGTGCCTGAGTTGCAGCGTTGCAGCTTACATAAACTACTTTTTCACTTTCCATCTCCAAAATCCGATCCACAACATCAGCATGCATCCCCGCACGCGGAGGATCTGTAATCACAACATCCGGCTTACCATGTTCTAAAATAAAATCTGCAGTTAATACATCTTTCATATCTCCGGCATAAAACTTCGTATTATGAATACCATTGATTTCAGAATTAATCTTCGCATCTTCAATAGCCGTCGGTACATACTCTACTCCTACAACCTCACGTGCCGATTTTGCCACAAAATTTGCAATCGTCCCTGCACCTGTATAAAGATCATAAACCAACTCATCTCCTTTTAGATCTGCAAAATCCCGCGTTACTTTATATAACTCATAAGCTTGTCTGGAATTTGTCTGATAAAAAGATTTAGGACCAACTTTGAATTTCAGCCCTTCCATTTCTTCGTAGATAAAATCTCTCCCTGAATAAACATGAATATCCTGATCAAAGATGGTATCGTTTTTTTTCTGATTTATAATATATAATAGAGAAGTAATCGTAGGAAATGTATCTTTAATATAGGACATCAATAGTTCTACTTGTCCTTCTTCAGGATAGGCAAAGACCACTATAACCATCACTTCACCAGTTGAAGAAGTACGTATAATTAAATTTCTGAGCGCTCCTTCATGAGCACGTAAATCATAGAACGAAATATAGTTTTCCTTCGCAAATTGAAATACACTGTTTCTTAGCTCATTGGAAGGATCTTGCTGAAGATAGCAATGGTCAATAGCAAGGATTTTGTCGAAACGGCCCGGTACATGGAAACCCAAAGCATCCATAGAATCAGTAGATTCTATTTCATCCAGACTGGTTAACCATCGTTTATTTGAAAATGTAAATTCTAATTTATTCCTATAATATTCAGTTTGCTCAGATGGCAATATAGACTCCATCCCCGAGACATCAACCTTTCCAATCCTTGATAATGCATTTGAAACATATTGTTCTTTGAACTTAAGTTGCGCATCATAGGTCATCTGTTGCCATTTACAACCTCCGCAGACACCAAAGTGAGAGCAGAATGGGTCGACTCTAAATTCTGAAGCCTTTTTTATTTCGGCAATTTTCCCTTCCGCAAAATTCTTTTTCTTTCGTTGCAACTCCACGTCCAATACATCACCAGGTACCGCCCGTTCTATAAATAGTACCAAATTATCATGTTTAGCAACTCCTTTGCCTTCTTCCGCGATGTCAATGATCTCAACATCGGATATCAACTTCTTTTCCTGAGGTATTCTTCTTCCCATATGGCTGCAAAAATACGCAATTTTAGACACAAGACAACAGCCATTAGCTTGCCCAGGAATCTGTGACTAAAATCTCTAATAAATTTACTAAAGAAGGGTGGCCTGCACTAAATACGGAAGCATCTCTTTTTGGAAAGAAATAAAGTTCTTACGTACGTCTGCTTCGGAAACAGCAGTAAATGCAAAAGAAAACACTATATTTTTACTTGTTTTGATCAGGAAGGTTAGACGCTCTTCGGGAATCATATTAGCGATGGTTTCATTTTGCATGAAAGAACGCAAAAGAAGAAATTCCAAGTCATCTGACAGCGTTTTTAGATATTCCTGCGCATTTGCAGATTCCCTGATAAATTCCCAACCCACAAATTCATTACATACTGTATAGGTAACCCGACTAACACGGAGAATCGTATTTGCCAAAAATAAAGCCATATCCTTTTCATTCACATTTTTGTTCAGGATATCATATACATTGTCTTGTATATAATCCATTAACACAGCATGCAGAATCAATTCTTTACTTGCGAAATGCTTGTAAAAGGTGGCTTTGGCTATATTGGCACTTTTTGCTAGCTCATTAACACTGGTTTTATTATAGCCATATTTTCTAAACAAATCTCTTGCAGATTTTTTTATTGCGATGACTATTTTATCTTCC
This sequence comes from Sphingobacterium mizutaii, assembly GCA_040394615.1. Lineage (GTDB taxonomy): Bacteria > Bacteroidota > Bacteroidia > Sphingobacteriales > Sphingobacteriaceae > Sphingobacterium > Sphingobacterium mizutaii_A. The sequence goes on along the minus strand of JBEBRZ010000054.1, from coordinate 20,744 downwards.
ATTAATGTCCTGATTTTTATAATTAAGCTAACCTAGTAGGATTAAAGCCATCCAAAAGTAATTTACCTTTGGATGGGCTTTTTATTATATCGTATTAAATGATTTCTGTTTCAAATTGAGATAAGAAACGAATATCGTTTTCTGAAAACAAGCGTAGATCGCGGATTTCATACTTCAAATTCGTAATACGTTCGATCCCCATACCGAATGCAAAACCAGAGTATTTTTTACTATCAATACCACAGTTCTCCAAAACATTTGGATCGACCATTCCACAACCAAGAATTTCAACCCATCCGGATTGCTTACACATTTGGCATCCTGCACCTTTACAGATTGTGCATGAGATATCCATTTCTGCAGATGGTTCTGTAAATGGGAAATATGAAGGACGGAATCGAACTTTTGTGTCTTCTCCGTAAAGTTCTTTTACAAAGTGATATAATGTTTGTTTCAAATCTGCAAAGGATACATTTTCATCCACATACAATCCTTCAATTTGATGGAAGAAACAGTGTGCCCTAGCTGAAATTGCTTCATTTCTATAAACACGTCCCGGCATAATAGCACGAAACGGTGGAGTCCCTGCTTCCATCAACCTAACCTGTACAGATGAGGTATGCGTGCGTAACACGATATCATTCCCATCTTGTTTTTTGATAAAGAAGGTATCTTGCATATCACGGGCAGGGTGTTCAGGAGCAAAATTTAATGCAGAGAAATTATGCCAATCATCTTCAATTTCATTCCCTTCTGACACAACGAAACCTAATTTCTTAAAGATTTCAACTATTTCTTTTCGAACTAATGAAAGTGGATGTCTTGAACCGAGTGTAAATCCTTGTCCGGGTAAGGTTAAATCACCTTCCTTTTTAACCGATTGATTATCTCCTTGTGAGGAAAACTGCTCAGAAGCTTCTTTAAAAGTACTTTCGGCCAATTGCTTAAACTCGTTCAATACTTTTCCCAATACCCTCTTTTCCTCAGAAGATACAGTTTTAAACTCTTCAAATAGGTTTTTAACAATGCCCTTAGACACCAAAAACTTTAACCTGAATGCCTCAACATCTTGTGCAGAGTTAGGGACAAATGCCTTTATTTCTTCAGTATACTGCGTTATCTTATCTTGCAACATGCCTCAAAGATACAGCAATTTTAAAAAATAAATGAATGGTACTGTATTTAATTAGGTAGATTAAAAAGGCAGACCATCATTATCATCATCATTCTCTGTAAAATCGACCTGTTCGTCTTTAGAGTCTGAGCTTGATGTTGTGCCTGTTGTAGATCCTGATTGTGGATTCTGAGGTTCGAAATCTGACCTACGACCTAACAGATTAAAACTTTCAGCAACAATTTCAGTAGTATATCTGCGAACTCCCTCCTTATCTTCATAAGAGCGGGTTCTCAACTTCCCTTCAATATAGACTAACTTACCTTTACTTAAATATTTAACCGCAACGTCAGCCAAACCACGCCATAACACGATATTATGCCACTCCGTCTGTTCTACCCGGCGCCCATCTTTATTGAACGTCTCTGAAGTTGCCAACGGAAAGCTTGCAACACTTACATTTCCTTCTAAATATCGGATTTCCGGATCCTTACCGAGATGACCTACTAAAATAACTTTGTTTACGCCTGACATACTATAATTTAGGATTTAGTGAGCACTAAAAAAACGTTCCATAAAAGAACTAATCAGTTTATGTTTAGCTAATTTATCTAAATTTTCTAATAAAAAATAATTCCAGTGGCTTTTTTTGGTCAATTCCCCTTGGCTAATCCGTAAGGAGTAAAATTTGGCATAAATGTTCTGATGACTTAATACCTGTTTTATCTGGCCATAAATCAATTCAGGAACGTTTAACCCAAAATTCTCCTGATATTCATTCATTTCCAATAGTTCAGATATCTCCACATCTCCTGAACTTTCAATCATTGGAAATTCATAAAGGTTGGCCCACACATCTCCCTCACTACGTTGAGACATCAACCATTGATCATCATGTTCGATTAAAAAATAGTGAAAGAATCTATCTCTGCTTTTCTTTGCTTTATTCTTTTTGGGCAACTGATCAACTTTACCTGTATTATAGGCCACACAATCCAGTCTCAGTATACATTCAGCACAATCAGGATTTTTAGGCTTACATTGTAATGAACCAAAATCCATAATAGCTTGATTATATTCTCCGGGATTTTGTCTATCCATGAGCTCTTCTGCCAATTGAAAAAACAATTTTTTCCCGGCACCGCTATTAATGGGCTCCTCAATTCCCAAATAACGTGAAAGTACTCTAAAGACATTGCCATCCAACACCGCATGCGCTTGATTAGATGAAAAAGATGAAATTGCAGCTGCTGTATAATCACCTACTCCCGGTAAAGCCAATAATTCTTGATAATCAACCGGAAACTCTCCTGCATGAAATTTTAGAACATGTTGACTAGCCTTATGCATGTTCCTTGCTCTAGAATAATAGCCCAGACCCTGCCACAGTCGAAGTATATCTGCCTCCTCCGCATTGGCGAATCTTGTTACATTAGGATAGGACTCCAAAAACTTTAGAAAATAAGGCAAACCTTGCTCTACTCTCGTCTGTTGAAGAATGATTTCTGACAACCAAATAATGTATGGATTCTTTGTTTCCCGCCATGGTAATGCTCTTTTATGGGTAGAATACCAGGATAAGATACGCTGCGAAAATGACATAATGCAAAGATGATAATTTTAAACGTTCATAGACAGCAAAAAGTTATAAAATGTTAAAAATTCTTGCAATTATTTTAACATATTCTATTTTTACGCCCGGCTAATAAAAGTGGGAGAGTAAATAATATGACAAAAAAGAAGACTGCCGTTGAAATTCTAGACTCCAATGGCAATTCCAATTTGAAGATCCAAATTCCAACCGTATTCCTTAAAAACTGGAAATACATATTGGCAGGAGGGATTTTCAGCATCTGCTTGTTATGTGCAACAATTATATATGTTGCCACCAAAAAAACAAGCAATCACTATGAAGAACAATTAACAAAAAAAATTGAGGCTCTTGAACAAGCAAGACAATCGCTGGCAGTTGAAGAAGCAACTAATCAAATCAGTACCGTTCAGATTCAAAAATCTTTTGATGCTATTGATAGTGCAGTAAACCAAATTAATGCCAAAATGCGCAAAAGAGGTTTAAAAGAATTTGCACCTAAACTAAAAAATGCAGGCGGACCGGTTGAAGAAGAAGTAAACCTTCCTGAATTAATCAGGTATTACGAAGAAACCGTAAAAAAATTAGATAAGAAATTAGAAGGTGTTCCTTTAGGCACTCCCCATAATGGCAGAATTACTTCTCGCTTTGGATACAGAAGAAACCCTTTCACAAATCGTGGAATCGAAATGCACTCAGGTATTGATATAAGCGGAAGAACGGGCGCTCCTATCACAGCAACTGCTGCGGGAAAAGTTGTTCATGCAGGATACAAAGGTCAGTATGGTAAAGTTGTTATCATCCAACACACCAATGGATGGGAAACAAGATATGCCCATCTTTCCAGTACCAAAGTTAAGAAAGGACAAAAAGTAGAGGCAGGTCAGCAAATCGGCCGTCTTGGTAGCACAGGAAGATCCACCGGCCCTCATCTTCATTATGAATTATTGAGTTACGGAAGAAAAATAAACCCCGAAAAAACTTTAATTTTTTAAGGAAAAATATCATCAAGGACAAGCGAATGTTTGTCCTTGATTATTTCTGCTTTTTTCTATTTCACCTCCCCTTCTGTCAAATAACAGATAATTATTATTCAAGCTTTCCTAAGAACTCTTTAACACTTTCCAAAAATCTTTCAGGACAGCCATAATGAATATTATGGTTATCACAATCAAATTCTTGATGATCTATTAAATTTGGATGCATTTGCTTTAGCTTTTCATTCCCCCATTTGCTATCAAAAGCATCCGCCTCTTTTGTAGCATCAATAATCAACATCGGCACCTTTAAATTCTTATATGCTTTCAGCGGTTCAATACGCATCATTGAGGACGCATATCGGCTTACGGTTTCGGGATAATTTAGTACTTGAGCATAATGCACACTATCCTGCATATTCATGTATTCATTTAAACCATAATAAATCACCCAACGATCTCCGGCTTTCTTGAAAAACCCAAAACTCTGAGAATTACCCCCTCCTCCGTTTATTTCGTATATATTTTTATACGCTTCGAATTCACTAGCGTACTGTTCAAAAAGATATTCTTTAATTTCATGCGGGGGTTCAACATTTTGCAGAAATTCATCTAAATATTCCCTATCCATTTCTTCGAATAAAGATTTAAAGGCCACTGAACCACCTTCTTCCAAAATTAAACCATCAACTTTGTCCGGATACCTTTCATAAAATGCAGTCGCCAAATAACCTCCTCTTGAAAAACCTCCCACAACCACCTTTTCAATACTTAATTTCTTCAATAGCATAGATAAATCATCGGCAAAATCATAAAAATCAAGATCTCTGGCAGGAATTTCGGTGAGGCCATGACCATAATGATCTACTGAAAGAACATAATACCCCATAGATACAAGCGATTCAGCAAATGGTTCAAAATCATAAGCCGACAAAAGACTCCCCGGTAACCATATAAATGCTTTATCTTCAGGGTTGCCCCAATGTAAAAAAGCTAACCGATGGTTAGCTCCCTCAACATATCCTCTATGCTCTTTTTCAAAATACTCAAACCTTGCTTTATCCTTCAGATATTGCTGATAGATAACAGTGCTTGTGTCCTGAGCAAATGTAATCTTGCACATGCTTAATACAAGAAAACATACAATAATTATACTTTTTTGCAATACCTTTTAATAAAATCTGTTGAATATTAAATATTGTTTCTTAGGATCTCCTTCGCTTCCTCATCCTCTACCCGCTCAATTTCTTCTTTTAGAAGCTTCTCCATCTTTTCTTTTACTTCTTTATATTTTGGATCAGCATAAACATTCTTCATCTCTCTAGGGTCTTTTTTCATATCAAACAATTCCCAACCTTCCACTCTCTTATAAAAACGGATTAACTTATACCTACCATCACTTACACCAAAATGAGGAGAAACAGCATGTTCACCGTTTTCATAATAATGGTAAAAAATCTGATCCTGTACACTCTTACTTTTCCGGTTCAACAAATTAACAAAAGATGTCCCTTGCATATCCTCAGGCACTTTCGTGCCACTAAGTTCCAATAAGGTCGGAGCAATATCTACATTCAATACCATCCCGTTAATTTTAGAGTTTGGTTTAATCAAGCCTGGTGCCTTCATTAACATAGGTGTCCTGAAAGATTCTTCATACATAAACCTCTTGTCAAACCAACCATGCTCCCCCATATAAAAACCTTGATCTGATAAATAGATAACAATTGTATTCTCATCCAATTTATTTTCCGCAAGATAATCTAGAACACGTCCTATATTTCTATCCATGGATTCTGCTGTGTTTAGATAATCTACCATATAACGATGGTATTTCCATTCAGCTAATGCTTTACCGGTTAGATTTGCTTTTTTAAATTCTTCATAGATAGGTTGATAATAATCTACATACGCTTGAAATTGCTTATCAGTCATCCTTTTGAAGTTCCCATCTTTCCTCATTTCCTCAGGGTTCTCAAACATCTTCAGATCATAAGCCATCTGCATATCCTTATCAATGCTCATCTCTTGTAAAGAGGCTGCCCTTCGTGTTTCATAGGCATCATAAAAAGTTTCCGGGAGCGGAATTATTTTATCATCATTCTTCCCAAAGTCTTCGATTGCCGGCATCCAAGTTCTATGTGTATTTTTATGTCCGATAATCAAACAAAATGGCTCATCTTGTTCCTTTTCTTTTAACCAACCCAATGCTTTATCGGTAACTAAATCGGCAACATAACCCTCCTCTCTGTTTACAACTTCTTCTTCACCTTCTTTGCTACTGATAAAATCAGGATTAAAATAAGTCCCCTGTTCGTTCAGGATACTGTAATAATCAAAACCTTCCAGATGTCTCCCCAAATGAATCTTCCCTATCCAGGCTGTCTGATAACCGTTATTGTGTAATTCTTTTACAAAAGAATTTTGTCCATGATTAAAATCTGAAGTCTCATTATCCTTAAATCCATTCTTATTACTGTACTTCCCCGTTAACAAAGTTGCACGTGATGGACCACATATAGAATTCGTTACATACCCCCTATTAAATACAGCACCTTCCTGTGCTATCCTATCTAAATTTGGCGTATGAGCAAATTTTGAACCGTAAGCTCCTATAGTTTGATAAGAGTGATCATCTGAGATAATGATTACAATATTTGGTTTTCGTTGTGCATAAACACTAATGCTTACAAAGCATAAAAATAATATAGATAATATTCGCATCTTTTTATGGAGTTTAGGAAGCATCAAATATAAGCATTGCTTCGCTATCATCCTGCTTAAGAATCTCGTTCTTTAGTCTTTTCATCATTTTTTCCTGAATCTTTACAAAGTCGGCATCCCCGTAAACATTATTCATCTCGCTAGAATCCTTCTGAAGATCATACAACTCCCACGAATTAATTTTATCATAAAATCTTATCAATTTAAATCGGCCATCACTGATTCCAAAATGCGGTGAGACGTTATGGATTCCATCTTCATAGTAATGATAATAGAGTATCTTTCTTTTACCTTTTTCCCCTTTTAGGAGGGAAGAAAATGATTCACCCTGTATGTCAGATGGAACTTTTACACCGGCCAGTTCCAACATAGTCGGTGCAATATCAATAGTCATCAACAAATCATTTACTTTTTTAGGTCGCTGAATTAACTTTGGATACCTTAACATCATTGCTGTCCGAAAAGATTCTTCGTACATAAATCGCTTATCAAACCAACCATGCTCTCCCATATAGAAGCCCTGATCAGACATGTAGATTACTATTGTATTCTCTTTAAGCGCATGTTCATCTAAATAATCCAGAACCTTACCGATGTTCCTATCCATAGATTCTGCTGTATTTAGGTAATCGATCATGTAACGTCTATACTTCCACTCAGCAAGCTTTTTAGGATCACTCAGATCTCTTGTTTCAAAATCCCGTTTTACTTCACTGTAGTATTTTCTATAGGCAGCCCTATCTTGTTCATCCATTCGCAAGAAGTTAGGCTCGCCCATCCAATCCTTCTCAGATTTAAAAACCTTCAGATCATAGTCTAATAACATATCCTTACTCACACTCATCTCCTGAATCTTCGCAGCCTCTCTTCCCTCATAAGAATCATAGAATGTGTTGGGAAGTGAAAAATCCCGATCATCATTCTTTCCAAAATCCTGCGGGTCCGGGTGCCAGCTGCGATGAGTAGCCTTATGCCCCAGAATTAAACAGAAAGGCTGATTTCTATCTAAACTGTTCAACCACCCTAAGGCTTTCTCTGTGATGATATCTGATACATATCCCTTCTCTATCCTTAACTCTCCCTTTTGGTTCTTAAATTCCGGATTAAAATAATGTCCCTGATTCAATAAAACATCAAAATAATCAAATCCTTCTAAGGTATCTCCTAAATGTTGCTTCCCTATCCATGAAGTGCTATACCCTGCTTTTCGCAATTCCTTCACAAAAGAATTCTGACGATGATCGAAATGTGATTTCTCATTTTCCTTATAACCGTTCTTGTGACTATATTTCCCGGTCAGCAAACTTGCCCGACTAGGACCGCACAAAGAATTATTGACATAACTCCTATTGAACAACAACCCTTCTTTTGCAATACGATCTATATTTGGCGTATTACCAACTGCTGCACCATAAGCCGAAATAGTTTGAAAGGAATGATCATCAGATACTATAATTAAAATATTAGGCCTCTGCTGTGCATTCAGGCCCAAATTCAATATAAATGTAAAAATGTAATAGGTTAAAATTCTTTTCATCAATATAAATATACAATATCGAAAGTTTTTAAGGTAAAGTATGTTCTTACTATTTGTAGAATCAAGAAAAAAAGGGAAGTTTGCGCAATAATTCTCAAAATAATGAAAAAACTATTCTCCATTGTCCTGTTGGCTCTTTTCTGCAAAGCTTCTCTTGCCCAACAAGAAGTATTCAAAATTGATTACACCATTGCTATTGATGAAGATTTAAAATCAGAAATGGAGAACGCTGATTCGGAAGGAGAATCAATTACCAATATGACTTTATCCCTTCTCGAAGGCCTCGCCGGAGAATCTGTGCTTCACGCATGGATTGGCAAACAAAACTATAAAATCGAGTCAAAAATCTTCCAACAATGGATACAATTAACCGATTCAAAAGCAAAAACTTCATTTAGGTTAGATACAGAAGCGCAGACTTTCACCAAATTACCTTATGATGATGAGCCTGATTTCAGCAACATTAAGTTTGACAATGAGCAAACCACTATGATCGCTGGGTTTCCATGTAAATTGGCCATATTGGAAGTTGATGCAGATCCTCTAGAAGATACTGATCCTGTAGAAGTTGAAATCTGGTACACCGAAAAAATTCCGCAGATCGTTTGGGGAGATTATCAATATTTAAAACAAATCCCCGGCGCCGCATTAAGAATCGGAAGCGATGGATTAAGTTTCGAAGCGAAAACCATTAGCAAAGAAAAAGTTGCTAATGATTATTTTGAGATCCCTGAAAATTATACTGAGGCAGAAGAAGAAAGTTATCAAATAGAGGATACTGATTTGGGAGAAGGTATTATAGCTTACTACGATTCGACAAGTATGTTATTTGGTCTAAAGGACGCCGACAATAATATTTTAACTGAGGCCATCTTTTCAAATGTTGATTATTTTGTAAATGCGGTAGCAATTGCAAGTAATGAAGAGGAAAAAATGGCTTTAATAGATACAAAAGGAAATGAAATAACTAAGTTTATTTATGACTATATTGTCTTTGACCCGGAATTAAACGGATACCTATATGCCAAAGATGAAACCATGAGCGCAATGGACAAAACAGGAAAGGACCTCTGGGCCAATTCTTTTGAATCCATCAATTTATTTAGCGGAAATTATAGTATTGTAATTTCGGATGATAAATATGGCATTGTCGATAAAAAAGGAAATATAGTAGTTCCAACAGAATATTCTGACATATCTGCCAATGACAGTAAATACTTTATTGCAAACGAAAATGAAGAAGCTAAGGCTTACGAAATTAAGGGAAATAAGCTTGTTTTAGATGGTTACACTTACCTTCATATCAGTAATGCTGAAAACCTCTTTATAGCTTCAAAAGATGGAGAGAATTATGGTTTGATAAATAAGGACAATAAAATTATTCTTCCTTTCGAATATGAATACATCACACCGTTTTCTGAAGGAAAAGCTTTGGTTGGCAAAAAAAACTCGGATGAAGGAATTATGATTAATGAAAAAGGTGAAGTAGTTAGCAATTAAGAATATGACATATCAGATTAATACCCTACACCGCGGAAGATTCATTTGGATTCTATTAGGATCGTTGTTTGCAATAGGGTATTGTATGTCCTTAACTCAATTACAAGAAATTTATAAGATAATTCTTTTATTATTTTGCTTTCCGATAATTATGTGGTCTGCCGTAAGATTTAGTCGTGATCAATCTTACTGGCACATTAATGATGATACGATCCAGATCAATATATTCGGAAAAGAAATCCTTATTCCGATCAATGATATATCCTTTCTGAAAAACCATATCCGATCCGGCGGCAACTTAATGGTTTTCCATAAAAGAGGGAAATCATCAGCTGTTCGTATATGGAGAAACAAAATATTTGCGAAGAATGATCAGTTTGATGACTTGATCCAAAAGATCAAAGATCTCGAAATCGACATCGTAATTGGTTAGTTTTTAATTTTTATATATTTACAGAATGAACTTAAAACGTACTCTAACCTTACTTTTTTTGGCCATTATGGCAATGACAGGTTTTGCTCAACGCAAAACTTATTGGGACCAAAAGGTCGATTATACCATGGACATTGATGTGAATGAAAAAACATTTCAGTATGATGGTAAAATGAAGCTTAAATACAGTAACCATTCAGGACAGGAATTGAATAAGGTTTATTTTCATCTTTATTTTAATGCTTTCCAACCAGGGAGTATGATGGATGAACGTCTTAAATCAATCGTTGACCCGGACTCTCGTATGGTAACGAATATCGGCACAAAGGAAAAACCGATTCGTCAAAGCCGTATTTCTGCTTTGACTCCTGACCAAATAGGTTATCAGAAAATCCAATCTGTAAAATATAACGGAACAGATGTAAGCTTTAAAGAAGACGGAACCATTCTGGAAGTCATTTTACCAACTGCTATTAAAGATGGCAGCACAGTAGAATTTGATCTTACCTGGCAGGCTCAAGTTCCGGAACAAATTCGCCGTAGCGGCCGTAACTCTAAAGAAGGCGTAGCTTTCTCCATGACTCAATGGTATCCTAAGATGGCACAGTTTGATGAATTCGGCTGGCACTTAGACGAATACATCGGTAGGGAGTTTATTGCACCTTTCGGCAACTTCGATATCACCATCCATATCAATAAAGATTATGTGATCGGTTCTTCCGGCAAATTACAAAACCCTTCAGAAGTAAAAGGGTATGTGAAAAACGCAAAAATTAAAACTCAAAATAATAAAGCAACATGGCATTATAAAGCCGAAAATATTCATGACTTTGCATGGGCAGCTGATCCGAAATTTGTAGTAGATTCTGCTAAATCAAAAGGAGGTGTCTCTATCTATACGGTATTTCTTCCAACAGACAAAGAGGTTATTGATAATTGGAAAACAGCCCTAGGGCTTGCTACGGAATTCTTTGACTTCACCAGTAATAATTTCGGCGCCTATCCTTGGTCAACATATACCATCATTCAAGGTGGTGACGGTGGCATGGAATACGGAACTGCTACCTTGGTAACCGGTGGTCGGAACTTAAAAGGACTCGTGGGTGTTATCTTCCACGAAGCAGCACACTCTTGGTACCAACAGCTATTCGGAATTAATGAAACTGTTGACGAATGGATGGATGAAGGTTTCACAAGTTATATCGAAGAATTAGCCTATCAGGAACTATTCGAAAAACCTCAGGTTCGTGCTTTAAACCCTATCGGAATGACGTATAATTCTTATTACCGTTTAGCAAAATCAGGCAAGGAAGAACCAATGAGCCTCCTGGCTGATTATTATGATACTAATTTTGCCTACAGCACACAGGCATATAGTAAGGGCGGTGTATTGGCAGAACAGTTAGGCTACATTATCGGAAAAGAAAATTTAAAACAGACATTCCTAAATTTCTATGACATCTGGAAGTTTAAACACCCGACCCCGAATGATTTTAAACGCGTCGCGGAAGAAACCTCTGGGGTTAATCTAAAATGGTATTTCAATTTATTCATCAATACCACAAGAACAATTGATTATGCTATCGGGGCAGTAACTGACCAAAATATTGAAATCATTAATAAATCTAATTTTGCAATGCCAATTGACTTATTGGTAGAATACGAGGATGGAAGCAGGGAATTATTCTATATTCCATTACGTGAAATGCGTGGTGAAAAACCAGCTGAAAACTTTGATATCTATCAAAACGTGAAACGCACCGTACTTGAAGATTGGTTCTGGACTAAACCTTCTTATTCTGTTCCTGTAACTAAAAAAGTAAAAAAAGCTTGGATCGATCCAACTCAACGATTGGCTGATATCAATTATGAAGACAATAGTATAGAAAAATAAAATACAACAATATAATTGCTAAAAATAGTTCGCTCCGCACATGCTAAGCGAACTATTTTTTTGAAAGCTCCTTAGTCAACTCATCTTTAAGACGTTGCACAATCTCTGGATTTTCCTTAGCAATATTATGTTGCTCAGCTCGATCTTTTGATAGATCATATAATTGATCCTCCAAATTATTCCCCAATTCTATATTTGTCAATTTTGCTACTGCTGCACCTTTTCTGGGTTGAATATATTTATATTTTCCGCTTAGAATAGAGTATGTATTGGAAGAGGTAACCAAACTCACTCTTCCAATTTTATCTTTTCCCTGTAAGGCTAACCAAACATTTTTACTATCCAACTTATTCTGGTTCGGCAATTCAGTCCCGAAATAACTCGCAAAACTAGTAATTAAATCTACCTGGCAAATCAGTGCATCTGAAACCTGAGCTTTCTTCTCAATGCCCTTTGGCCAGCTGACAATAAACGGCACCCTGGTTCCTGCCTCAAAGGCAGAATATTTTCCTCCTCGTAACCCACCAAATGGATCATGCCCATTCAATTGGGTTATTGCTCCATCTTCATATCCATCATCTAGAACGGGGCCATTGTCACTGGTGAAGATGATTATTGTATTCTCATAAATTCCGTTTTCCTTCAGTGCACGAACCAATTCTCCAACCGTATGATCTAATTGCAAGATCGCATCTCCACGATAACCCAGCCCGCTCTTACCCTTAAACATGGTTGCAGGCATTCTCGGTACATGAGGTTCCGTAGAATGATAACTTAAGAAGAAAGGTTGATCTTTATGTTCCCTAATATATTGTATAGCCTTGTCAGCAAAAGTCAATGTTACTTCCTCATCTACCCATCTAGCCTCATTGCCACCGGTCATCCATCCTATCCTCCCGATTCCATTAATGATTGTATTATTATGTCCGTGATTGGGGCTGGCTTTCATCTTCAATAATTCAGGGTTCTCCAAACCGGTAGGCTCATTTCCGATCTTCTCTTTATACGAGACTTCAATCGGATCATTTGGATCTCCTCCTACAACCTTATGACCCTCCAAAAAGACCGTTGGCACCCTATCCGCTGTTGCCGGAAATATATAAGAATAGGCATAACCCACCTCCAAAGGACCAGGCTTAATCGCCGAATTCCAATTTTTCTCCACCTGCTTTCCTAAACCCAAATGCCATTTCCCGATAATTGCCGTCGTATATCCTTGTTGTTTGAATAGTTCCGGTAATGTAAATTGTCCCTCATCTATAATTAAGGCAGCATCTCCCGGTAAAACGCCTGTTCCTGATTTTCTAAACGGATACTTCCCGGTCATTAAAGCATATCGCGAAGGGGTACAAGTCGCAGCGGCAGCATGAGCATTCGTAAAACGAACTCCCTCCTTCGCTAAAGCATCAATATTAACAGTATTAATCTTGATAGCACCATATGAACTCAAATCACCATACCCCAGATCATCCGCATAAATCATTAAAACATTGGGTTTCTCTTGGGCAATGGTCAAGATAGGTAGTACCATTAAAAATAAATAAGCCTGCTTCAGCATATGAAATTTATTCATCATAAGTAAGATGGGTTTAGTTCAAGACAATATACATGATTTCCCTCAGATAACTTGTAAAATAACAGCCGTTTTTCATCTATATTTAGGCTCTTTTTTTACTCTTTCCTTATCTAATATTCACCCAAATTTCATCCGATTATAATTGGGTAAAATTCGAGTTTTAATTGGGTGAGATACGGGTGAGATACGGGTAAGCAGATGTTTTGTCCATAAAAAAAGAGGCTTAAAAAAGCCTCTGATTTTATAGAAAATTTTAACTGTTTTTAGTTAACTCCCCAGTTCTTATTTGCTTTATCTCCCATCTCAAATTCCAGTACTCCTCCTTTTAAAATATCGGCATGAGAAATTTGAGTTGAATTCAGGGGCTTACCATTTAGTTTTGCCGACTGAATATATTTAAATCGATCTGAGGCATGCTTCGCAATGACCGTAAAAGTTTTCCCATCTTCTAATTCAATAACTGCTTTTTCAAAGAATGGAGAACCTATACTATACACTCCTGAACCAGGTGTTACCGGATAAAATCCTAATTGAGAAAATACAACAAATGAGGATAAACCTCCACCATCTTCATCTCCCGGAACACCCATGAGATCATTTCTAAACCATTGTTTAATTAAGGTTTTGATTCTTTTTTGAGTCTTCCATGGTTGTCCTGCATAATTATATAAATATGGAATATGCAAAGATGGCTCATTCGCCATGGAGAACTGACCTACATTCCCTGTATGATCCGGCAGTTGTTGATAGAAATCAAATTTTGATTTCCCTAAGGGCTGAACAAACATATCATCCAGATATTGAACAAATTGTTGATTCCCTCCCATTAAATTAATTAAATCAGGGATATTATGTTGAACATCCCAACGATAGATCCAGGCATTATTCTCTCCATAATATTCGCGTGCGCCTTGTCCTCCGGAAAATACATAATCGAAAGGTTCTATAAATTTACCCTCTGCATCTTTCGGATGAAAGAATTTGGTTTCTTCATTAAAGATATTACGGTAGTTGAAAGATTGCTTCATAAATCTATCGTAATCTTCGGTTTTCCCTAAATGCTTAGCTAATTGTGCCAAACACCAGAGGTCATAAGAAGTTCCCAAAGTAACCGCAACAGGTTGTCTTCTTTCAAAACTATGTACCTCAGGATAAATTTCTTTTTCATCCGGATATAATGCAGGGATGTACCCTTTTTCTACAAAAAACTGATCCATTTTACCTGCAGGTTTGCCGGACCATGGTGCTAATGTCTTCTCTGTGATGGCACCTTTTGCCGCACGATAGGCTTCCTCAACGTTAAAAGTTCGTATCCCTTTCTCATAAGCATCCAATATGGCTGCTACTCCGTGATTGGAATTCATACGACGACTATCTCCATTAATCTCTGGAAAGGTCGGCAACCAGAAATTATCCATCTGCTCGGACATCCTGACAAAAGACTGTAAGATATTTCCTTCTTTTTTAGTATCTATTAATACATTTAATGGATGATGCGCACGATAGGAATCCCAGATCCAATCATCGGTAAAGAAAGGAACTCCCTTATCTTCATGAACCTTTCCATCAAAAGCACTAAAATATCTACCATCCTCTGAGATGTTCACCGGCCTTTCAAAGGTGCGATACAATGAGGTGTAAAAAATATTTTTATCATTTTCATTATTGCCTTCAACCTTCAATTTACCTAAAGCTGTATTCCAGATCTGCTTACCCGTTTCTTTTACCTTCTCTAAATCAAAGGTTTTAATTTCACGATTTAAGTTTGCCTTCGCCTGATTAGCGTCAATAAAAGATATCCCATAACGAACTTTCAGTTTTTTGGAATTTGAAAAAGTGACTACCAGGTTTGCCTGTTCTCCTTTTTCTTCCGAAGATTTACTTAACTGTTTATTTTTGATGGTTTCTGTCGCGTCGGGTTGCTGATCAAACTCGGCATAGATATATACTTTCGTATTATTTCCAATATCCTGACTTCCAGATAGTCCTTTACCATCCCATTTGACATCTCCTTTGCGACTATTAAAAATCAATTGAGGATTTCCTTGCTTCTCAAAATCCAATTCATAGATCGCTGCCTGATGAGAAACAGCAAAATCAACCTGTATATTATCCTCATCCAAATAAACAGAATAGGTATAAGGCTTAATAAGTTCCTGATCATAACTATAGCTCAATACAGGATTTAAGTCTCTGGAACCGGAAGATAATGGACTTAAATTGAAGGCAGAACTTCCGCGGTGACTAGTTACAATTAATGGGAGTCCTTTTATTCGATCTGATGTATAATCTCCACGTTCGGGATAAACCCGAAGTAACGAATTCGGTAAGTGAACAGTAGGATAAGTAGGTACTAAAAGATGGGAAATATTCCCCATATATGGGTTAACATAGTCTACTTCAGTTTTTTGCGCTTTTGCATTGAAATTTGAGAGACAAATTAGGGTGATAGGAAGTAATACTTTACTCCTCTCCCATATCTTATGCATCACAGGAAGCTTATTTTTGAACATACAAATCGATGATTAATGTATTTAAATTCGACAATAGGTTTATAATCAAAAGTAATAAAATTTGCTGCAAATGAGGAATGCTTAAAGAAAAAAGGTTTTAGCTAATAAATGAAACAAAAAGAAAGGCCATTTAGTGGACTTATTATGATTAAAATAAGTATGGAAACTTCCTATTTCTTGTTGGGAATTCTAAATGAGAGTTGGTTTAATTTGCATGTGTTCCATTTGCTTTCCCATGAAGGATTTTTCTGCTATAAATTGGAAACCTAGTCTTTCATATAATTTCCTGGCTTTGGGATTATCCGTATCTACTAAAAGACCTAAGACCTGAGCTCTTTTTACAATATATTCTTCAATTAAATGGTTAAGAATTTTAGTACCTAAACCTCTCCCTTGTTGGTTTGATTTTACAGCAATACAATCAATATAATACTCCCCTTGCTGGGTTTCATCCTGCGGGTTAAAATCAGTATGGTATTTTTCCTTAATCAATTTTTCAACAGGCTTTCTTAATTCATGCAACTTTCCGCCATCATAGATCAAGGCAGCAGCTAGCACTACGCCCTCTTCTTCTAATACCCAGGTATGGTTATAAGAATATTGATTACCTTGCTGTTGCACTAAAGTATGGAGAAATTCCCAGGCCAAATCCGCATCTTCTTTTCCAATAAATTGATAGGTAATTTCTTCCATTGCCAATAAAAGACAATCGGTAATTGCTTTTGCATCTTTGAGCTTTCCTTCTCGTATTAGCATAATGATATTCTATTGATGAGCTATAAAAATACGCTTTTGTATTAGAAACGCACATTTATAAGTTTATATCCATCATCTGTCTTCAGAAATTCTAAAACAGATTGACTTCGCTCTTCTTCTACTGTCTGTGTAATATAAAGCCCCATCACCGGATATTTCCATTCTCTTGGAAAACCACAATTATTAAAATACTTTGCGAAGGATGGAGAATTATAAAGATAGGAATCTAAACCAAAAGCAGACAAACTAACAAAGAAATCACTGCTATCTGAAACACGATTTTCCACGAGTTCTTTCAGTTGCCCAAAATAATTCTCAAGAAATTCTTTAACGTGAAGTTTCCCCTGTTTATACCGATCTACATAAAAGAAAATAGAGTCGGCACAAATATTACGTAAGCCTTCAGATGATAATGGAATAAAAAGTTGTTGTTCTAAAATAAGCTCGAATTCCTTTTCAAAGTTGATAAATGAAAATGTCCGACCGGTATTTGATTTAAAGTACTCCCTACTCTTATCATTTACAAGGTTGTCATCTACACGAATTGAATAAAAATCTAAGTTGCTATCGAGTGGAAAATCTTCAATCAATACTTGGTTATTTGTATCGATTAATAATTGTTGTCCCCCGACCCAAAACCAATGTTCATCATTCGGCCGTTCTCTTTTTTTAGTGGCATCTTTCCATGCTGATATCATACCATTTTTAACTTGGCTGATATAGCTGTATTCAGCAGGTATTTGAATTTCACCCTGTGCATTTAACAGGCCCATCTTATCTGTTTCCTTACTATGAAAACGAATAAAACCTTCATTTTCACAATCAGGCGTATTATCGAAAAAGTATAAACTATCAACAGCAACTGCTTTACCCGTTCGTGTTAAAAAATAAGATGTAAACTTATCGTTTTGATATTCCAACACAGAGATTATGTCTTCAAAACTTTCTGGCAAGCCAAGATCAGCATTCAATTTTGCCGGAATAACAATTTCTCCTGAAGTGTCTTTATAGCCCACTAATGTAGAATCAGCATTAAAAAAAGCCTTTAAAGGTAATTTATCCTGAGAAAATAGACTCGTGAAAAATAATTGAAAACAGAATATGATAAAAAAGGACTTCATATCAGATGATTACATACAAAAAAGCTGTATTATCGCTTCTTTTTATTTTTCTTTTTCTTCTCCAATTGATCGATTCTGGCCGTTAAGGCCGCAATGGTAATCTCCTGAGATTGAATTGTGTATTGTTGAGCGTTAATGAGCTTCTCTAAAGCAGACGTTAAAGAAGTAGTTTCTTCGGCTTTATCAATTTTAGAGGGTAAAGTAATAGCAACTTCCTGAATATGTTGATTATCTTCTCTTAACATTTCCCCAACATTGGATACCAGCCATTCAGGACTAATATCAGGATAATCAGATAAAATTGTAGCTATAGCATCCGATCCTAAAGCTGAAGTTTTTTGAATACCCTTGAAGTTTGCATAGGACAAACCTAAGCGTTTAAAAAACTCTACTTTATGAATTCCTTTTGATTCTGCGATAAGAAGAACTCGCTCTTTGATATTGCTCATAATCCTGATTTATTAATTTTGGATAAAATTTAAACTAAATTTATCAATTATTCCAAGAACAGCAATATGTTAACGATAAAATAACAGGAAATTAAAAAAGCTTTTATTTTAGCTGCTTCCCATCAACTCCTTCTTTCTAAATGCGATTAAACGCTTCACAAACTCTACCGGAAAATCGTTTTCATTCGGAATCTGTATAACTGATTTAGATACCTTATAGTTCTTTAATTCGGTTTCAAATTCTTTCAAAAGTAATTCGCTCCAAGGATGTGAAAGTGAGATATGTTTAGGAAAAGCAGCATAATATATTAAAAACTTCCCTCCGAGCTTGAAGGCCGGGATTTGGTAACTAATTACTTCTTCGGCATCCGGTACAATTTGATGAATTAGTTCTCTAATGAGCTCCATTCTTTTCAAGGGTTCCCCAGAAAAGGTACTGTGGTACTCATTTATGTTTTTAAAATCTGTCTTTGCCATATTGCTTAAGTTTTTCGTTATAAATGTATGAAACAGCAAGTATAGCTCCTATTATAATTGGCATGAGGATATAGCCTATATTACCGTCTACGATGA
Organism: Sphingobacterium mizutaii; assembly: GCA_040394615.1. Taxonomy (GTDB): domain Bacteria; phylum Bacteroidota; class Bacteroidia; order Sphingobacteriales; family Sphingobacteriaceae; genus Sphingobacterium; species Sphingobacterium mizutaii_A. The sequence goes on along the minus strand of JBEBRZ010000054.1, from coordinate 1,986 downwards.
TATGACTGAGTGTGGCGAAAATAAGATTAAATGTTAATCCCGCATAGGCCCATTCTTTGATCTTAGGATGTAAACTTGGTATCATCAAAGCAGTAGCCCCCAGCACCTTACAAATCATTAAACTAACTGCGAAATAATCCGGATATCCCAAGGGTTTTGTTCCCACATTAAATTGATCCGGGGCAAAAATTAATGTACTCAAGGGCATGATAGCTTCAAACAAAAAGATGAATATAGTAGCTATCCAAAAAATGATTTTATTCTTTTTCATAAGATTAAGGTTTTAAATATAAAACCAAAGTTACTTTGTCCTAACGTCTAGGCACTTGCCATAGGACAAGAAATGAAACAGAAAAAGATTAAAGACTTATTATTAATACAACTCCACTTTGATGACAAAAAGAAAATAAGGTTTTTGGAAAGAAAGCTATCTACTTCTAAATAGGACGAAGACGCCCTCTAGTCAAATAAATTAAAAGAATTCCCATTCCGAATATTATAGATACATCAGCCATATTGAATATACCTGATTGTATAGGTCCCATTCGGATATGCAAGAAATCGGTCACTGATTGATATAAAACGCGATCGATCATATTACCAATCCCTCCTCCTACTACAAACCCAATTGATAAAATGAGCCATATATTCCGATTGGACCATTTTATCATGAAGTACAATCCTATTATTAGAAAAACTATAGGTAAGGCAATGAGGAAAAAGATTTTTATCGGTTCTATCCAATGGTCACCAAAGCTTAGAAATGCGCCTGTATTCTCAACTTTGGTTAGTATTAAATGATTTTTTATCAAATCAATTCGTTCTCCGGATATTACTTCAGACCGCACAACGGATTTTGTAATTTGATCACAACTTACATTCAACACGATTACAATAATCCCAATTATTATTTTCATCCATCGACTCATAGTGTAACATATTAATCATCTTTTTAAAGACAGAGATATTATAAGAGGAAAAGAACTTACTCATAAATAACTCCCTGACATTCTTAAGGAAAGATAACATGAATTATTTCAATACCAATGGTGATAGACGATTTTTCTTTAAATTTTACGGAAAGGAAAAGTAAGAAAACATAAGGCAGTATAGAATGTAATCGCTGTTTTATAAAAAAGAAGCTACCCAATATGAATTGGATAGCTTCTTTTCAAACAAAACAAATTATTCCCATCCAGGATTTTGTTCTAGATTAGTATTTTTTGTTATTGCTGTAGCAGGTATCGGATAATAAGTCTGTCTACCATCGGCATACCATGTTCTTTTTTGTGCTTTAAACCACTCCAAATGCTTATCAGAGGTTAACGTTTGAAAATTTGTTGTTTTTCCGCCAATTGCGACTTTAGCACAACCTGCAGGAACGTCGATGGAAGGGCCTGACTGGCTTCCATCATAAAAAACTACATCAAAAGAGCCATTTTGATCTAAATCAATCAACTGATTTAAAGCCGGGACATATATTCCAGACCATTCCAGTTCTGCCATAAGTTCGCCACGATTCCATCTTCTTAAATCATTAAAACGAAATCCCTCAAGTGCTAATTCAACCTGCCGTTCTCTACGAACTTCCAGAATTACAGGATTATTAATTTCAGGAAAGAATGTTTGTTTTAAATAATTATCAACTTTAATTGGTAAATTGTTAATACCCCCTGTAACTCCAGATCTTGCTCTTAATGCACCGATTGTGTTCTTCCATTCAGCATCTGTTAATGTACCTAATTCAGCTTTTGCTTCTGCGTAATTCAATAAAATCTCAGCATATCGCATTAAGGGTACTGCGTTTGTATTAGAGGCCCCATTATCATAATATGAGTCGTCCAAAGTATATTTAATAGGTTGATAACCTGTATAAGTATGGCTCGAAAAGTTAGGAGGAGCAGCAACGCCATTCCTGGTATATCCAGGAGTACGAATCAACTGAGATAATCTCTTATCACGGCCCTCAGTTTCTTCATAAAACAT
>JBEBRZ010000053.1:0-26124 GCA_040394615.1 Sphingobacterium mizutaii | reverse complement strand
CCTTAACCAAAAACACATTATTTAACAGCGAAAGTTCATGTTCTTTAGAATAGTTTTCTTGAAAAAACTCACTTCCTTCCATACTAAGTCTGCTATAAAGAATTGGATCATTTAATAAACGCTCAATATAATCCGCAAAACTGACTGCATCATCAGCAACCAGACATCCATTTTTTGATTTATTTAACAATCCATCAACACCTCTTCTACTGGTTACTACTGGCAGACCATAAGATAAAGATTCTAGCACCTTAATTTTAATACCCGTCCCTGAAATCATAGGGCAAATAGTAATTTTACTCTTTTGATAGTATTCTGATAAATCTTCAACTACTCCTAATTTTTGAATTGCTGGATGATCAGGAATTAATTTACAAATCTTTCCAATTGCTGTTATTTTAACATTTTCCAATTTAGGAAGAACATTTTCTATAAACCATTTTATGCTTTCTTTATTATGAGGATTATCACTCGCTACATAAAGGACATCATATTCAATATTACGATCAGCATCCAGTTGGTGAAAAGGATATGAGATTGGCATCAAACGCACTTTATTCTGTAAAAATTGGTCAAAAATAAAATGTTCCTCAACAGAATAGCTCCATATCTCATGAAATTCTCTAAGAATAGTTAATTCATTTTGAAACATTTTACCAATCTTTTTAGGTTGGTATTTATTAATTACCAAGTTTTGCTTAGTGACGAAATCATGGGTATCATTAATGGAATAAGAAGAATCAATGAATTTTAGGAGCTCGCCCCAGTAAGCATAACTGATTAAAGAAATATCATATTTTTTCCCTCTAACAGCTTTTTTAAAATGTCTATTAATATATGGGGTACATCTGCTAATGGTAGCTCCCTTAAATAATCTGCTAATAATTCTTGGTAATTTATCAATAATAAAATATTTAAGATAGCTTTTGGTTTTAGGCCCTTGTCTTCGAACGATAGTCAATTTTATAGAGGGGAATATTTGATGGAATTTCTTGATACTATCATCTTTCCAAACATTGAATGAAATAAACTCAGTATCCAGAGATTCATTGTTTTTTTGAAAGTATTGTAAAAGTTGAAAACATCTAGTGGTATTTCCCGCCTTATCTCCTATTGGATCTTCAGGCATAAAATAAAGTATTCTTTTCTTCTGTTTCGGCATTATTAATAATATTCCTTTGTTTACTATGTAATACGATAAAAAACGAAAAAATGTGTCAATTCATAAAATTTTATTTTCAATATCTTTTCAAATAATTCAATTTCCCTCTATTACATAGCGTAAACTTATTACATATGTGTGGATTACATTTCAAACCAGTCTGCATATTTTTTCATCACCCTCTTTCGAGCTTTCCGTCTCCAGTTAGCTATTGGAATAAATTTAGTCATGAATAAATGTTGTTTTCTTTTTCTCTTTAAAAGCTTGGAACTTATCTCTAACCAATGATCAAACTCTTGGTAGTCTTGCGATTCATAGAACTTTCTGAAGGGTATACTTAATTTTGATTTTTGCTCTTCCGTCAGGTTAGGAAGAACATGCTCTTTCATAAAGGTTGATATTAATTGAAACAAATATCTTTTTTGATCTCCATTTAAAGGAAAACGGATATATCTGAATTCAAAAGGTTCATGTTGTATGAATTTGGCGAGATGCAAGGATTTTTTTTGAAATAGACCTTTTTTGATGTAAAAAGATTTTAGGATCTCTAACCAAATTGGAATCTTTTGAAGAACTTTCTCTACATTCTTTAGAATTTGTTTATGATTCTGATTGGCATGTTCTCTATAGAAATATTTTACATTGGGATTAAATCCTAGCCGATCAGTTAAAGCGAGTAATTGATGAGAAAACAAACCGTCTTCGCAAGGTTGGATTCCTTCGGGGAATCTGATTTCAGGATACTGATTCAAAAACTCTCTCTTCCAAAATTGCGCACAAGTTGGTAAAGCCGTAGGATCTGGCAACCTATCTTCATAAGATTCTCCTAATACAACTACATCTAAATCTCCCTCCTTCGCTATTTTATAAGATGATTCTAAAAAGTCCTTATCAATGGTATCATCAGAGTCAAGAAAATACACATATTCTCCAATTGCTTGATCTAAACCCAAATTTCGAGCTACCGAAACACCTGAATTCTCTTGTCTTAAAACTATAACCCGACGATCTAAACGAGAAAAGCTAGCACAAATATTTCGGGAAAAATCAGTAGATCCATCATCTACAAGAATTAATTCAAAACCAATTAAATTCTGATTGAGCACACTATGTATGGTTTCAACAAGATAATCTTGAATATTATAAACCGGTATTATTACTGAAACTTTTAAATCAAAATCTGACATACATAGAATTTTATTTTACTCGGTTAAATAATGAAATTTAATGTAATTATTCTAAATTATGGCTTGAACCCTTTATTAAAATCTCAATTATTTACCTTTTGCCTCTTTATTAAGCCTTTTTAATCCTTACTTAATATATAATTAATAAAAACAAATTAATATTTCTTTAACTTGTACTCTTAGAATCAGTATTTAAGCGATATGAAAACATTGTATATTGTAAGGCATGGAAAAGCCGAAGAACATAGTTTTTCAAAAGAAGATTTTTACAGAGATTTACTGGAGAAAGGTAGAAGTCGAGCCAAACGGGTTGCAACAGAATTAAAGAAAACGCTCCAATTGAATGATAAAACTCTGGTTATCTCCTCAACTGCTAATCGTGCCATTCAAACTGCCGAAATCTTTTGTTCCATCCTCGATTATCCATTAGAATCAATACAACAGACTAGGGATATTTATGAAGCTCATTTCACAGATATATTGAAAGTTATCAATTCGGTTCCTGATGAAATTGATAGTCTATTGATCTTTGGGCATAATCCAGGTTTTTCTAACCTTACGAACTACCTTTCCCATTCTGAAATTGAGCTGGCCACCTCAAATGTTGCCATTTTACAATTAGAAGAAGACATTACATTTGCTATGCTTGCAGGCGGTACAGCCAATCTCGTAGGTATATTAAAATAATATTTTTTTACCTTCGTAGTGTATGGCAAACAAACTACAAGGGGAAAGCTCACCTTATCTTAAGCAGCATGAGCATAATCCTGTACATTGGTTTCCGTGGACTGAAGAGGCACTGGAAAAGGCAAAAGCAGAAAATAAACTGATTATCATTAGTATTGGATATTCAGCTTGTCATTGGTGTCATGTAATGGAGCGCGAGAGCTTCGAGAACGAAGCAATTGCAGAAACAATGAATAAGTTTTTTGTTTCCATTAAAGTAGATCGGGAAGAACGTCCAGATATTGATCAGATCTATATGATAGCTGTCCAGTTAATGACTAATTCAGGTGGTTGGCCATTAAACTGTATCTGTCTTCCTGATGGAAGACCTATTTATGGAGGCACCTATTTTAAGCCGCATGATTGGCAACAGATTTTGTTACAAATTGCCAAAATGTGGGAAGAGAAGCCTGAAGTAGCCATAGACTATGCCGAAAGATTAACTCAAGGAATTCAGCAAGCTGAACGGCTTCCGATTCAGGAAATCCCTGAACAATACACATTAAACGATCTTAAAGAAGTTGTGAACCCATGGAAGGATCAATTTGATCCAAAAAATGGAGGATACAGACGTGAGCCTAAGTTCCCTCTACCCAACAATTGGTTGTTTTTCCTTCGATATGGTTTTCTTTCTCATAACCAAGACATTTTAGATCATGTTCATTTTACGTTGGAAAAGATCGCTAACGGAGGTATTTATGATCACATTGGAGGCGGCTTTGCGAGATATTCAGTAGATGGAAAATGGCATGTCCCGCATTTTGAAAAAATGCTATATGATAATGGTCAATTAATTAGTCTATACAGTGAAGCCTACCAACATAAACCATCAACCTTGTATAAGAATGTAGTTGAAGAAACTATTGCTTGGGCCGAACGTGAAATGTTAGCTCTAAATGGGGGATTTTATTCTGCCTTGGATGCCGATTCTGAAGGCGTGGAGGGGAAATTTTACACTTTTGATTATGATGAGTTTGCTGTCTTAGGTGTTGACGCCGAGGTTGCAAGAAACTACTTTAACATCACTAAAAGTGGAAATTGGACGGAGGAACAGACGAATATTCCTTTCGTGAACCCTGAGGACAGAGGTATAATTGCCGAATCGGGATTTACCGAAACCGAGTGGCAAAATTATCTGAAAGAAATTAAGAAGAAGCTCTTAGATTATCGCAGTAAAAGAATAAGACCAGGTCTGGATCACAAACAACTAACAACTTGGAATGCCCTACTTCTAAAAGGATTGGTAGATGCTTATCGTGTATTTAATGAGCCACATTATCTGACCTTAGCTACCGGGATTGCGAACTTCATCGAGCAGCATTGTTGCCAAAATGGCAGACTTCTTCACCAACCTTCAGATCAAAATAGAACCATTGAAGGATTTTTAGATGACTATGCTTTTACCATTGAAGCATATACTGCTTTATATGAAGCCACTTTTGAAGAAAAATGGCTAGAGCGCACAAAAAACCACTTAGATGCTGTTATTTCGCTGTTCTTCGATGAGGAACAAGGAAGTTTTCATTATAGCAGTTCAGAAGCTGAGGTCTTAATAGCCAGGAAAAGTGAAATAATGGATAATGTCATTCCGGCTTCATCCTCAACTATTGTTCGGTCATTATTCAAAAACGGCTTATTATTTGATGAAAGAACATACACGGAAATTGCAGAACGAGTTTTTGCCAACGTTTTTCCACATATAAAAACTTATGGTTCCGCCTACTCCAATTGGGCAATTCAATTACTAGAATTACATTATGGAGTATGGGAAGTTGCCATAACAGGAGAACAGAGTTTGGAATGGAGAGAAGAACTTGATCGATATTATATCCCCAATAAAATCACATTAGGGGGAACAAAAAGCAAGCTTCCATTGTTAGAACATAAAGTCGGTATGGAATCAAAAGCATACCTTTGTCAAAATAAAACCTGCAGTCTACCACAATCGTCGATTGCTCAAATAGTAGGATTAATAAATAATAAACAGGGATAGATACCCAAAATCTAATTAGAATGGCAGTAGAAAACAACAACGTAGTTACGTTGAATTACGTTCTTCATACAATTGAAGATAATGGTGAAAAAACATTTGTAGAACAAACATCAGCTGAAAATCCTTTAACGTTTTTATATGGTGCAGGTATGATGCTTCCTAAATTTGAGGAAAACATTGCTGGTTTAAACCAAGGTGATAAAAAATCTTTCGAATTAGAAGCTGTTGATGCTTACGGTGAACGCGATGATCGTGCTATTGCACAATTACCTGCAGATATGTTCAATGAAACAGGCTTACCTCCGGTAGGTGAAGTTCTTCCTTTACAAGACAATCAAGGGAATCAATTCCGTGCAGTAGTAGTTGAGGTTACTCCTGAAGCTGTTGTTGCAGACTTGAATCACCCAATGGCTGGAAAAAAATTAAACTTCGAAGTGGAAGTCTTAAATACACGTGAAGCAACTCCTGAAGAATTATCTCATGGACATGCTCATGGTGCTGACGGAAACGAAGAACACTAAGTAAAATTAAAAACGAAGAAAGGCGCTGAATTAATTTCAGCGCCTTTCTTCGTTTTAGACATTATTTATTTAAATTTCCATAAGCTAATACCTAATTATATCCTTATGAAGTATTTAATCATTTTATCGATAACCCTAGTTTTCTCTCTTAATCTTTCGGTTGCACAGAATAAAGCTTCAAAACCAAATATCATTTTAGTTTTTATGGATGATCTCGGTTATGGTGATTTAAGTGTTACAGGTGCTTTGGGTTATCACACACCTGTTTTAGATAAAATGGCTAATAACGGTATTAGATTCACCAACTTCTTAGTACCACAGGCCGTATGTTCAGCCTCAAGAGCAGCCTTACTAACTGGCAGTTACCCCAATAGAACCGGAATAAATGGTGCGATCATGCCTAACACCGGGGTTGGGTTAAACACAAATGAATTCACCTTAGCAGAAATGCTTAAAACTAAAGGATATGCAACCCAAATAATCGGCAAATGGCATCTTGGGAATGAGCCAGAATTCTTACCTACCAACCAAGGGTTTGATGCTTATTATGGAATTCCTTATTCCAATGATATGTGGCCGGTTGGTTTTGACGGAAAACCCGCCAAGCCGGAAAGTTACGTTTCTAAATACCCTGTACTCCCTTTATTGCAAATCACCAACGGACAGACTACTCCGGATACTGTACTAAAGATCAACACATTGGAAGACCAGGCAACACTAACATCAAATTATACTCATAAAGCCATTGAGTTCATTAGTTCGAATAAGGATAAACCATTCTTTCTTTATTTAGCTCATAGTATGACACATGTGCCTATTGCAGCATCTTCTAAATTCAGAGGAACTTCTGAACAAGGTTTATTCGGAGATGTAATGCACGAGATTGATGACTCAATGCAACAAATTTTACGAAGTCTAAAAGCAAATGGAATTGCAGAAAACACTATTGTCATATTTACCAGTGACAATGGCCCCTGGTTAAACTTTGGTAATCACAATGGATCTTCGGGTGGATTTAGAGAAGGAAAAGGAAGCAGTTGGGAAGGCGGACAAAGAGTTCCATGTATTATTTCATGGCCTGCCAAAATTAAAGAAGGTTGGATCAACAATAACCTGACAAGTAGTATGGATATTTTTGCTACAATCGCTGATCTATTAAATTTCAAAGATTTTCCCAATCAGATTGATGGGATAAGTTTCTTAGCTCAATTAGAAGATAGGAAGGCAAAGGCTTCGCGCAATTCCATGTATTACTATTATAATAAGAATGATCTTGAAGCTGTACGCTTTGAAAATTGGAAATTAGTATTTCCTCATACCTCCAGATCTTATGAAGGAGTTCCACCGGGGAATGATGGTTTTGGAGGAAAATACAATTCGCTCACGGTAGAAAAAATGGAATTGTATGATTTACGAAGGGATCCTAGCGAACGCTATGATGTAATTGATCAATATCCGGAGATTATTGAAAAGCTATTGGAAATTGCTGTTGAAGCGAGAAAAGATCTCGGTGATAATCTAACAGAAAATGAAGGTAGTAATAGAAGACCAGCAGGAAAAACAATCAACAAATAAGAAGCACAATTACTTTTATTCGTTGCCTTTTGGCAAAACAATATCCTTCACTGCTCTTAACATTTCTCTTTTACCTGGTGCTCCGGGTGCTTTTTCGATACTAAAACCCAAAGACTTCATTGATCTTTTTAAATTTCCTGTTATCGCGTATGTAACAAATACACCTCCCGGTTTAAGGAACTGACAAACATGTGCCAAGGTCTCCCTCGTCCACATTTCAGGTTGATGAATTTCTGCAAAAGCATCAAAATAAATGACATCAAATAGTTCCTCTGTATGGAATTCCATCACTTTTTGATGAGCAATCCACAGTTTTACATATTGACTGAAATCAACTTTCTTCGTTAATGCTTCGGAGTATTGTTTAGTAAAATTTTCCCACACGCCTGCTGAGACATACTGCTCATATCCCGATTGTTGAATAAGATCTTGAGATAATGGATATGCCTCAATCCCAACATAATCTATATGAATATGATTATGAGTGCAATAATCTGCTGTTAACAAGAAATTTAATCCTGTGCCAAAACCAATTTCCAATACAGATACTGATTGAGAGGATTCTTTTTCCAACCAATAAAGTAGTCCTGTATTTAAGAAAACATGTACACTTTCTTGTTGGGCACCATGCTTAGAATGATAATGCTCTCCTATCTCTTCATGGTACAAAGTTTTTGAACCATCAGCTGTTTTAACGAATTCCATTGTATATTTTTGGCAAATCTAAAATAAAAACAAGTATTTTAGCTTGCGTAAATTATTTAAATGAAAGACATCATTAAAAATTACGGAAGTATTATCTTGCTTCTACTCGGAATAACCATTGGTAGTTTTATCGGCGTATTCCTTCCTGATTTCGTTATTTATCTTAAACCAATAGGTGATATTTTCTTAAACCTTCTCTTTGTTTCTGTTATCCCTTTACTATTTTTTGCTATATCATCTTCTATTGCAAATATTGAGGACAGTAACAAATTAGGAAAGACTATTGGTATTATGACTGCTGTTTTTATTGTAACAATTATCATTGCTGCAATTGCAACTGTTGCTGGTTTGTGGGCTTTTCCTGTAACAGCTATTTCTGACGGTTCTGCTCTTAATGAAGCTCTTTCCACCAATGCTAATGAAACCTGGGGAGATCGAATTGTACGGTTTGTGACTGTAGATGAATTTGCGAACCTCCTTTCTCGAAAAAATATCCTTGCCTTCGTGATATTTGCGCTACTAGTAGGCACAGCTACCCGGAAATCAGGTGAGTTAGGAAAACAATTCACCGCCTTCCTTAATGCAGGAAACAAAGTAATGGAGAATTTATTAATCCTGGTTATGAAAGCTGGTCCTATTGGTTTAGGTGCCTATTTTGCATATCAGGTTAAGACATTAGGTCCCGAATTATTTGGATTTTATGCAAAACCGCTAGGTTTTTATTATGGGTTCGGAATTATATTCTTCATTATATTCTTTAGCATTTATGCTTTTATGGCAAAAGGCACCTCCGGTGTGAGGTCTTACTGGAAACATAACATTTCTCCTACCTTAACTGCCATCAGTACTTGTAGTAGTCTGGCAACATTGCCAGCTAATCTAATTGCAGCTAATCGGATCGGAATTCCCAAAGAAATATCAAGCATCGTTATTCCTTTAGGAAATACCCTTTATAAAAATGGTTCATCTATTTCCTCGATTTTAAAGATATATGTTGCATTCTCTATATTAGGATGGAACTTCTTCGAACCGGCAACCATTATATCCGCTATTGGTATCACTGTACTGGTATCTATGGTGGCAGGAGGAATTCCAAATGGTGGATTTATAGGCGAGATGTTAATGATTTCAATTTACGGAATTCCAAACGAAGCCGTTCCTTCCATTCTGATTATTGGAGCTTTAGTAGATCCATTAGCAACCGTATTAAATGCAACAGGAGACACTGTGGCTGCAATGCTGGTCACGAAATTCTCCGGTGAAAAATTTAATCCGGAACAGGCTGAATCTTAAAAAGCAGCTATTTCCCATAATTAATTGACTATTAATCCGTTAATAGTAGTAGTTAAAATTGATTAGAATTATTCTAAATAACCGTAATTCTTTACGAAATTCATTCCTTGCAGTACTATTTCGTAATTTTGTGTTTGGTTTATTTTATTAAGTTATTCAAGATGAAGAAAAGTTCGATCATTTTAATTGTAATTATAGCAATTGCTATTGCGATGATACTTGTGATCTACACGGACTCTAGTACATATTCAACATTTACAGAGGCTAAGGAAAAGAAAACAGAATTATACGTTGTGGGTGTTTTGAATAAACAAAAAGACTTGCATTATGATCCCGTTACGGATGCAAATCACTTTTCGTTTTATATGTACGACAATGATAGTACTGAATGTCAGGTAGTATTCAATGGTTCAAAGCCTCAAGATATTGAGCGGTCAGAACAAATTGTGTTGACAGGAAAGATGGAGGGAAATGTATTTCACGCGAGTAAGATTTTAATGAAATGTCCTTCTAAATATAATCAGGATCAGATGGAAGTTATTGAATCTACTTCCACCCCTACAACCGCTTTATTAAATTAAAAATTCATTACCTTAATATTTTATGGACGTAAATTACGTTGGAGAAAATCTACTTCCTGGTCAAATCGGACAGTTTTTCGTAGTCCTCTCTTTTGGAGCAGCATTATTATCCTTCATTTCCTATTTCTTTGCAACAAAATATCCTGAAGAAAAATCCTGGAAGCAATTAGGCCGCATTGGTTTTTGGCTTAATGCTTTATCCATTGTAGTAATTGGTGCTACCTTATTCTATATTATTTATAATCACCTCTTTGTATATCATTATGCATGGGCACATGCTTCCCTAACACTTCCTACGCACTATATTATTTCCTCCTTCTGGGAAGGACAAGAAGGTAGTTTCTGGTTATGGATGTTTTGGCAGGTAGTAATGGGCTCTATTCTCCTATTTAAAGCAAAATCATGGGAAAGCCCTGTGATGACTTTTGTTATGCTTTGTCAGGCCTTTTTAGCATCGATGCTATTAGGCGTTGAGATCTTTGGTTCACGTATCGGTAGTTCTCCTTTTATTCTTCTGCGAGAAGCTATGGATTGGCCAATATTGTCAGACCCGAATTACTTGAGCATGATTAAAGACGGTCGTGGATTAAATCCTTTATTGCAAAATTATTGGATGGTCATCCACCCACCTACGCTGTTTTTAGGGTTCGCCTCCATGATAGTTCCTTTTGCGTATGCAGCTGCCGGTTTATGGCAAAAGCGATACAAAGAATGGATTACCCCGGGGCTACCTTGGGCGCTATTTGCTGTCATGATTCTCGGAGCAGGTATAATTATGGGATCCTTTTGGGCTTATGAAGCTCTTAACTTTGGTGGGTTCTGGGCATGGGATCCAGTTGAAAATGTATCCATCATTCCTTGGTTGACTTTAATCGCTGCCGTTCACGTCATGGTAGCTTATAAAAATACAGGACACGCTTATTTTACTGCAGTTTTCTTAGCGATGATAAGCTTTGTTCTGGTAATCTATGCTTCTTATCTTACTCGTAGCGGTATCCTTGGTGAAACGTCAGTACACTCCTTTACAAGCTTAGGCATGTCAGGACAGTTGATCATCTTCAATGTGGTCTTTTTAATTATCATGACTGTATTGCTAATTACCCGAAAAAAGGAAATGCCGATAACACAGAAAGAAGAAGATATCTACTCTCGTGAATTTTGGCTATTTATCGGCGCATTAGTACTTACTGTTGCCTGTGTACAGATGATAGCTACAACCTCAATTCCGGTATTCAATGCTTTATTCGGAACGAAGGTTGCCCCTCCTATTGATCCTATTCCTCACTATAATAAATGGCAAGGAGCATTTGCAGTAGTCGTAATGTTATTGACTGCTTTTACGCAATTCCTGAAATTCAAACGCACAGATAGTAAGAAATTCTGGGCAGCTACGCTTGCTTCTCTCATCTTTGCTTTAATAATATCCGCTGTAGTCGTTTATTTCACGAATGTTTACAGCAACATCATGTACATCCTGCTCACATTTGCAGCCATCTTCTGTATTTTAGCAAACTTGCGGATTTTAGCAGATTCTTTCAAAGGAAAATGGCGTTTAGCAGGGTCTGCGGTATCCCATATTGGATTTGGATTATTATTAATCGGAGCCCTGATTGCAGCAGCTACCAATGAAGTAGTTTCCGTAAATAGCAGTAATTACATTGCTGTAGCGGGTTTTGATCAGGTAGAAAAACCTGGAGATAATCTGTTTCTTTCAGAAGGTGAACCTGTTAACATGGGTAAATATAAAATCACCTATATAGGAGATTCTGTTGCTAAACCAAACGTTTATTACAAGATTAAATATGAGGAGATTGATGAAGAAAGCGGAAACGTTAAGAGGTCATTTATTTTAAAACCATTTGCACAAAACAATCCACAAATGGGAGGATTAATTGGTACTCCGGGCACTAAACATTTCCTGACACATGATATCTACACGCTAATTACTGCAGCAGCATCCGATTCACAAAAACCAGCGCAGCAAGATGCAGAACAGGGAAATACCGGATTTGAAGATTATGAAGAACCGGCAACCTATGAGGTTAATATAGGTGATACCTTACGTTATCGTAATGGCTTCTATATCATCGAAGGCATCAATAAGGATGCAAAATTAGAAAACATGCCTAAAGCTGAGGATGATATCTTGGTAGGAATGAAAATCAAAGTTGTAACAGCGGATGGCAAAGAATTCCCGGTAGAACCTATTTTCTTAATCAAAGGGGGAAATACCTTCGACTTCTTCAAAGATGTTCCTGAACAAGGCTTACGCTTTAGATTTACGAAGATTATGCCTGAAAAGAATAAGCTGGAATTGATGACCTATCAAAAACCTCTTCCTGAGAAAAAATGGGTTGTATTTAAAGCTATTAAATTCCCATACATCAATTTCTTCTGGTGTGGCACTATTGTAATGACTATAGGATTTTGTATGGCTATCTATCGCCGGGTGAAAGATAATAAATTAAAAAAATCAAAAGAAGTTGCATAATGAAGATCGTCCTAATTGGCAGTGGTAATATTGCTACCCACCTAGGGAAGGCATTTACTAATGCAGGACATCAAATTATTCAGGTATATAGTAGAACCTTAGCCAATGCAAGTGCATTGGCTAATCTATTATCCAGTAATCCTGTTGATCAACTACATCTCATCGAACCTTCGGCGGATCTCTATTTATTAGCGGTTTCCGATGCTGCTATTGAAGAGGTTTCAAATACGATTGATAAACATATTAAAGGAATAATTGTACACTGTTCCGGAGCAACGCCTATAACTGTGTTAAATCAATTCCACCAATACGGAGTAATTTATCCCATTCAGAGTTTTTCGAAGAATGAAACGTTAGATCTCAACCAAACTCCATTCGGAATTGAAGGGAATTCTGCAACCGTGAGTGAGATTTTGACTAATTTGACGAGTCAAATCTCGAATAAGGTGTTTTCATGCGACAGCAACCAACGACTTGCTATCCATGTATCTGCAGTATTTGCCAATAATTTTACAAACGCTCTTTTTCAGGTCGCATACGATTTGTTACACGAGCATAATTTATCCTTTGATTTAATCCGACCAATTATTTTAGAAACGGCAGAAAAGATACAAAATAACAAACCCATGATCGTTCAGACAGGTCCGGCATCAAGAAATGATTTATACACTATGGAAACTCATTTCAACTTTATTAGTTCCCACCCTGATTGGCAACTTATTTACCAAAAAATATCAGCGCTTATTATCAAAAGAAGAGAGAATAAATCATAAAATTAGAAATTCATTAATTCTTTCAAGTTACGTCTTATTTTTTCTTAATCCCCAAGAACTTGCTAATTTTGCAACCTAATAACCGGTTACTAGGTTCGGGCTTTTTATTGTGGCACATTTATAGCTGAACCTAAACTGTGATAAATTAAATTATAAAATAGTATAGCATAATAATTTCATCATGCGTGTTAGAAAACTCATTTTAGGGATAATTATTATTATCAACCTAATTATTATCTCATTTGGTTTAATCTTTACTTCAAGTTGGTTTTGGTTATTAATAATTCCATTTCCACTCTTGATTATTGCACTCTACCATAGCTTCCAAACGCAACATGCGATCTTGAGAAATTATCCACTTGTGGGGTATTTCCGTTATTTCTTCGAATCTATTCGTCCGGAATTAAGACAGTATTTTTGGGAGTCAGATACAGATGGGAGGCCCTTCAACAGGCGTCAACGTTCTATCGTATATCAACGTGCGAAAAACCAGCGTGAAACAGTTGCTTTTGGTATGCAAACTGACCCTCAGGCTGTAGGGAATGAGTGGGCAGCCCATAGTATTTTCCCTGTACATATCGAAGATCATAATTTGCGCACAATGGTTGGTAACAGCTCATGTAAACAACCTTATAGCTTAAGTGTATTTAATATTTCTGCTATGAGTTATGGAGCATTAAGCCGAACAGCTATTACTGCATTAAATAAAGGCGCTGCATTACAAAATTTTGCTCATAATACGGGAGAAGGTGGTATTAGTCAATATCACATTAGTGGAGGTGATCTTATATGGCAAGTTGGGACAGGCTATTTCGGTTGTAGGGATGAACATGGTTATTTTGATGATAACCTTTTTCGGGAAAAATCAACGCGTCCTTATGTAAAAATGGTAGAATTGAAGTTATCACAAGGAGCTAAACCAGGGCATGGGGGTATTCTTCCAGCTGCAAAAAACACACCTGAAGTAGCTGCAATTCGTCACGTTGTTCCGGGAACAGATGTTATGTCTCCTCCGGCACATAGCTCTTTCCGCACACCTGTGGAAATGATGCATTTTATCCAAAAGTTACGCGAACTTTCTGATTATAAACCTGTGGGATTTAAGCTATGTATTGGAGATAAGCAAGAATTCATTGAAATCTGCCAAGCCATGCAAGAGACTCAAATTATGCCTGATTTCATCTCAATTGATGGATCTGAGGGCGGAACAGGGGCAGCACCATTAGAGTTCACTGATAACTTAGGAATGCCTTTGTATGATGCCTTAGCTTTTGTAACCACCACACTAATCAATTTCGGTTTAAAGAAACATATTAAGATTATTGTATCCAGCCGAATAGTGACAGGATTTGACATCCTTAAAGTTATAGCTCTTGGAGCTGACGCTTGTTATAGTGCACGTGGAATGATGTTCGCTTTAGGATGTATTCAAGCTTTAAAATGTAATGAAGATGTGTGTCCAGTAGGGGTTGCTACTCAACAACCTCACCTTTATAAAGGACTAAATGTAGATGATAAATATGTTCGTGTCGCACAATTCCATAGAAATACATTAAGAGCAACGGTGGAAATCATGGAAGCCTGTGGATTCAAAACCTTAGATGAAGTATCAGCAGAGAAATTCTTCCGTAAGGTAGATAGTACAAATACATTAAGCTTCCAGGAAATTTACTTTAAGAATACCGGAAAACTTGTTAATAACCGAAGCGATTTTGCTCCGGAAGTTTTTGAATAATCAGCTTTTATTTTAAGTTATTAAAAACTATCTCTAATAGTTGTTGAGCCTGTTTCATAGAGTCTTTATCCACTCCTCTCAACGCTTCGGAGATAGTTTTTTCTGCTTGTTCCATACATTTATCCTTTATCTTGTGTCCTTGTGCTGTAAGATAAATTTGATTTGCCCGCTTGTCACCAGAACTGCAAACTCTCACCAGCAGTTTCTGTTTTTCCAAATTAGTAATCAGTCGGGAAACACTAGGTTTATCACGAAAAGTTAATCTTGCAATTTCTTGTTGACTTAATCCTTCAGATTCCCAAAGGAAGTAAAGTACACTCCATTGTTCTGCAGTAATCTTAATTCCATTCTCCTTAAAGTTTCTTTGCAATCTCCGTCCGATTGCTGTAGAAACTCTCCCCGTTAAAAAAGAATAGAATTCACTTGCATAAAAAGTTTCATTTATTATCATATCAGGTTAAATTTTGGCAACAAGTTGTTCATGCAATTAAATGATTATATGCTGTATTTGCAAATAATTTGTTGTCTATAAATTAATTTCACGAAAAAAAAGTATATTTATAGACATGGACAATCCTTTTTTAATCATATTATTAGTTATCGGAAGTGTAATCTATAAGATTTATCAGGGCTACCAGGAGGAGCAAGCCAAAGCTAAACAAAGGATGGAAAAATTAAAAAGGCAAGTCCAGGCAGATCATCCTTATCCTGAAAATCCGAGACCTCAACCAGCACAAGTCAAAAATAAACCCATTCCTATTGAGCACATCAAGGTGGAAGTTCCGGATTATTACCAACAAGTTGACGAAGTTGAATTAGTAAGACAAAGAAATCTTGAACAGAGAAGAATTGCTGCTCAATCTAAGAGTATGAAAGAAAAGCAAAAACAACATCAACCTATTCAACTTCAGGATCTGGATATACAGCAGTTTGATCTTCGCAAAGCAATTATCCAACAAGCCATCTTAGAACGGCCTTATAAGGACTAATAAGGATTTCCTATTTTTTATTACAGAAGTTTAAATTGATCTTGATCCTCTAAGAAAGGAAATTGAGCTCTATTATCAATTAGATCTTTAGGGTTTAAGGTAAAAGTATAAAGATCTTCATCTTCAGGTTTATAGTAAACGACATCACCATTCGGAGAAATACACATAGATCCTCCGGAGTAGTATACTTCATTTCCATCATGCCCCACTCTATTCACACCAATAACAAAAGCTTGGTTTTCGATTGCCCTTGCCGGAATCAGCGCTCGCCAATGGGCTGAGCGTTTATCTGGCCAACTCGAAGTATAAACAATTAAGTCGTAGGAGCCGTTTTGATTTCTTGACCAGGCAGGGAAACGGAGATCATAACAAATCATCGGACAGATTTTCCATCCTTTTAACTGGAAGATTATTCTTGATTGACCCGCGGTAAAAATATCATTCTCCCCGGCCATTGAAAATAAATGTCTTTTATCATAGTGTACAAAATTACCATCAGGCGACATCCATACAAAACGATTATAATATTTCCCTTCTTCCTCAATAATCAAGGATCCCGCCACAACACATTCAAATTTATTTGCTGTTTCATATAACCAATGCATGGTTTTACCATTCATGGTTTCCGCACATTTTTCTACATTCGTTGTGAAACCTGTGTTAAACATCTCAGGCAGGATTATCAGATCAGTTTTTTCACGCAATGAAGATAGCCTTAAACCTAAATTCTGTAGGTTCTTATCAACATTTTCCCAAAAAAGATAAGCTTGAAATACGGTGATTTTTAATGGCTCCATTCGCGTTTTTTCCTCTGTATTAACTTTAACTTTATTTAGCAAATTATAAAAAACATCCCAATTATCATAATCAGCGAGTACGATGAAGTAACTGATTTGCTAAATCCTTTAATTCTGTCTTATTCACTTCCGAAACGGCAATATCTTCCAATTTATTGTAAGACAGGTCCATATATCTGGACTTGATCTCTTCAGCATATTGATCAACGTCCAAACTAGCATAAAGATTTTTCATTCGCTGCACTTTTTCTTCATCGGAAATAGTTTTTGAATGTATCAATTCTTCAAATTCTTCTTTTGATTTACCTTCGGCGAGCTGTTGGGTCTTAATTCTTAAAATTGTTTTTTTATTGGAAAGAATATCTCCCCCAACTTGTTTTCCAAAGCTGGATGGATCTCCGTAAACGTCTAAATAATCATCTTGAAGCTGAAAGGCAATTCCCAAATTAACACCAAAATCATAAATTAATTTCTGTTGTTCTTCATCCGCATCGGCTAAGATTGCCCCCATCTGTAGAGCTCCACCTAATAAAACAGACGTTTTAAGTTTAATCATCTCTAAATAATCATCCTCAGAAACCTCTTCTATTGTTTCAAAATCCATATCCAATTGCTGGCCTTCGCAAACCTCCAAAGCAATCTTATTAAATACATTCAATAAGCTTGGTATTTTTTCCGGATCACATTTAGCAAGTTCCTGATAAGCTCTTACTAACAAAGCATCGCCCGATAGGATAGCAACATTATCATTCCACTTCTTATGAACAGTTTCCTTACTTCTTCGCAGAGGTGCATTATCCATGATATCATCATGGATTAAAGAAAAATTATGAAAATATTCTATCGCAATGCTTGCTGGTAGCGCTTCTTCTATATTTTCTTTTCCAAAAAGCTTTGCCGCCATCAAAACCAACATCGGTCTAATGCGTTTTCCGGATAAGCCTAATATATACTGAATCGGATCATAAAGATCGGCGGGTTGACTTGGATATTGGACATTTTTAATATACTCACCAATCAATTTGCCATAAGGATGCTGTTCGAACATAGTTATTAAAAAATATCACGAAGATAACAATTTGGGATGGAATAGCTCTTAGTTTAAGATTTGATTTTAGCCTTTTTACTATGTAAATTGCGGCAATTAAAGATTCTACATATGCGAATACTCATTGTTCACAATCAATACCAACATATAGGCGGAGAGGACTTTGTAATGGGACAAGAAATGGAGGCTTTGAGAAGGAATCATGAGGTTGAACTTTATACAGTCAGGAATGTAAAAGGCACTAAAGGGTATCTACAATACTTGTTGTATCCCTGGAATTGGCAAGAAGTGAAGAAAATCAAAGCAAAAATTGAAGAATACAAGCCTGATATAATTCACATTCATAATATGCATTATGCATTAGGTCCTTTATTTATCCGACAGATCAAAAAGCTTAAAATCCCAATGGTAATGACCCTTCATAACTTTAGGCTGATTTGTCCGTCTGCAACCTTATTCTATGATGGAAATATATACTTAAAATCAATAGATCAAAGTTTCCCTTGGGACGCCGTGAAGAAAAAGGTTCTGGAGCATTCTTATATCAAAACCTTTTGGACAGCTTTTACCTATTGGTTTCATCGAGAACGCGGAACATTTAAAGCTATAGATAAATATATTGTCCTTTCCGAGTTTTCAAAAGCCATCTTTAAAAAGTCAAAATTTGATATCTCTATGGGAAAGTTTGTTGTAAAACCAAACTTTGTCAAAGTCAATGAGGTAACGAATCAATATGAAAATGACTATTTTGTATATGTAGGAAGATTATCAGAAGAAAAAGGAATAATTCCAATGCTTCACGCCTGGAAGTCTACCAATTATAAGCTAAAAATATTCGGAACCGGCCCATTACAGAAAGAAGTGGAATTAATTGTAAGCGGGAATCCGAATATCCAATATTTCGGTTTTAAGGATAAACAGACCATCAGTAATTATGTTGCCTCTGCATCTGCTGTTATTGTTCCATCGGTTTGTTATGAGTCGATGCCGCTTTCTGTTCTGGAAGCTTTCGCCCTTGGCACTCCGGTTCTTGCCAGCAGCATTGGTATATTAAATGAAATGGTCGTACCTTTACATACAGGATTGCTATTTGACCCACATAATCACAGCAATGTAGTCCGGACACTGGCACAATGGAAAGCATTACCAGTGGATAAACTATTAGAAATAAAAGCTAATTGTCGGAAAGAATATAGTGAGAAATATACACAAACTATAGTGATGAATAAGTTAGAAGAAATTTATTCTGAACTCTTAGCAAATAAAATTATTAAGGAATGAACATCATTATAATGGACAAACTAGGCTTGGCTCCCAAAATTATGGAAGCCCTCGCCAGCGTATACGATCCGGAATTAAAACCGGCAAATATCCTTGACTTAGGGTTAGTATACGAGGTTATTACGAAGGAAAATAAACAGGCAAAAGTTGTTATGACGCTTACGGCTCCTGGTTGCCCGGTAGCGGGGGAGCTTATGAACGAAGTTCAACATAAAGTCGCTGCCATTGAAGGAATTGACGAAGCAATTGTCGAACTAACCTTCGATCCACCATGGACAAAAGACATGATGAGTGAAGAAGCTAAATTGGAATTAGGTTTCTTGTAGATTCTGATTATACTTTTTCCGAAAAATATGTACGAAGTGCTTGGATCTGTTTAAGATTAAGCACTTTTTTTAGATCTTCATCCTTCGCCTCCTTCACCTTCTTCACAGATTTAAAGGTTTTCAATAATTTTTCAACAGTCATCTTCCCTACTCCGGGAATATTATCCAATTCCGAAACAAAGGTCTTTCTACTCCGCTGATTCCTATGAAAGGTAATACCAAAACGGTGTGCTTCATCTCGTAAATGCTGAATAATTTTTAACGTCTCTGATTTTTTGTCTAGATACAATGGATATTGATCCCCGGGATAATACAATTCCTCCAAACGTTTAGCAATACCGATAACTGTAACTTGTTTCTCTATACCCAACAACTTCAAGCTCTTTAATGCAGCACTTAATTGTCCTTTACCACCATCTATAATAATTAACTGAGGCAATGTCTGGTCTTCATCCAAAAGTCTTCTATAGCGCCTAAAAACAGCTTCCTCCATCGTCGCAAAATCGTTTGGTCCCTCTACGGTTTTCACATTAAAGTGACGATAGTCTTTTTTTGATGGTTTCGCATCTTTAAAAACGACAATTGCCGATACCGGATAGTTGCCCTGAATATTAGAATTATCAAAACATTCAATATGCTGTGGTAACTGCGGCAATCGTAAATCCTTCTGCATTTGCTTCAGTATGCGATCTGTTTTCACATCAGGATTTAATTTCTCATACTGCAATAAACGCTCTTTCTTAAAATAAGCTACATTTTTTTGAGAGAGCTCTAATAATTTCTTTTTATCTCCCAGCTTTGGAACTAAAAACTTAATATTATCATTCCCCTCTATATCTAATTCAAAAGGAACAATGATCTCACGCGAATGACTTCTAAACCTAGTTCTAAGCTGTGGAATTGCAATTGCCAGCAGTTCTTCATTCGTTTCATCTAATCTTTTCTTTAACTCAACAGTCTGGGTTTGAATCACAACACCATTAACCACTTTTAGAAAATTGACAAAAGCATAATTATCTTCCGATGCAATACTGAAAACATCAATATTCGTGATGGATGAGCTCACCACGGTGGATTTACTTTGATAGTTCGATAGTTTATCCAGCTTTACCTTGAATTGGTGGGCACCTTCATAATCCATTTGCTGAACCGCAGCATTCATCTGTTCCTTGATTCGATTAGTAACCATCGAAATCTTACCATTCAGGATATCCTTGATATCAACTAAATTCTGATCATAGTTATCCTCAGATTGGTAACCCTCGCAGGGTCCCAAACAATTCCCTATCTGATATTCTAAACAGACTTTATATTTGCCTTTTGAAATATTCTCTTGGGAAAGGTTGAGATTACATGTCCGTAAGGGAAAAAGTTCTCTGATCATATCCAGAATAATATGCATCATGCCAACTGAAGCATACGGACCATAATATCTGGACCCGTCTTTAATGTATCTTCTCGTCCAAAAAACTCTCGGGAAGGGCTCATTTTTGATAACAATCCAAGGATAGGTCTTATCATCCTTTAACATGACATTATACCTCGGCTGATGTTTCTTAATCAGGTTATTTTCCAATAACCAGGCATCAATTTCGGTATCCACAATAGTGAATGCTATACGGTTGATTTTACGAACCAAAACCCTTGTTTTGCTGTTCAACTGGCTCTCGTTTACAAAATAAGAACCTACCCTATTTCGTAAATCCTTAGCCTTTCCTACGTAGATCAGCGTATCGTCTTTATCAAAATACTGGTATACTCCGGGTTTATGCGGAATCTTTATTAATTCTTTTTTATAATCAAACACCATCATTGCACAAAAAAAACAGACCTTTATTTTCAAACAATAAAGGTCTGTTCAAATTTATCAAAGAAACGGTTAAAATCCTAACCGATCATCTTCCATTAATTCAGAATCATTTTTCAAAGGGTCATTTCCATAGAACTGAGAGAAATTTGAACAGTCCATTTCAAACCTGGTAATTCCTCCCGGCGGTAATGGAAAATCTTCCTGTGAATAATTTAAATCTTTATCCTTATACACCTTATTCATGTACAATCCGAAAACCGGCATCGCTGCTGCCGCTCCCTGACCGTATTGCATACTACTAAAACTAATTCCACGATCTTCTGCTCCTGTCCACACCCCTGTAACTAATTCTGGCGTAATACCAATAAACCACGCATCAGAGTTATCATTGGTTGTACCGGTCTTACCACCAATCGGATTTTTTAAACCTCCGAAATTGGGATCCCATCTCAAACGAGAACCTGTACCACCATCTACCACACCTTTCAACATATCAACCATTGCGTATGCCGTTTCACTATTCAATGCCTTCAACACTTTAGGAGCCTTTTCGTAAATCGGTGATCCGTTTTTATCTTCAATCCTTAAAATCATTGTTGGTTCTACCCAAGTTCCTTGGTTTACAAATGCTGAATAAGCACCTACCATATCAAATAATGAAGCATCATAAGACCCTAAGGCAATTGATAGATTACTAGGAATATTAGAATTCACTCCCATTCGTTTTGTAAGATCTGCAACATTCGCGGCTCCAACCTCGCTAATCAAATAAGCGGTAGCATAGTTTTGAGAATATTTAATAGCATTTTTCAAAGTAATAGGATCACCACCTTGCGTAGTTCCTTTCGGTGTCCAATCACCATACGTACGCATGTGATTCGGTATGGAAACACAAGGGCCATATCCATTGTCAATTGCATAAGCATATACAAATGGCTTTGCTGTCGATCCAACCTGACGTGTACCTAATCTAACCTGATCATATTTGAAATGTTCAAAATCAATTCCACCAACCCAAGCTCTGATGTAACCGGTTTGAGGTTCCATAGACATCACTGCATTACGTAAGAATAATTTTGTGTATTTGATTGAGTCCATCGGAGTCATAACCGTATCTACAGCGCCTTTCCAGGTAAATATGTTCATAGGAACTTTCTTGTCAAATTCTTTTTTGATATCCTGTTCCGACATACCTTCCGCTTTCAATACCCGATAGCGATCAGACCTTTTCATTCCCGTTATCAACAAATTTGCATTTTTCCCCGTAAAGGCATCTCTCCTTTTCCATTGCTTGTCAAATTCATTCTGTAAACGCTTCATCCACTCTTTTTGAGCTTCTTCAGCATAGGTCTGCATTTTATAATTGATAGGCGTATAAACTTTCAAACCGTCACGATCTAAATCGTATGGTGTACCATCGGGTTTGGTAATCGCAAGGCGTTGAAATTCTTTTTTAATTTCCTCTTTAAGAACAGCTCTGAAATAAGGGGCTAAACCTTCACCATAATTTGAAATTGTCAATTTCAATCCTAAAGGTTCTTGTTTATACTTATCGTATTCCTCATTCGTAATGTAATTTTGATCCCTCATATTTCGAAGGACTAAATTTCTTCTATTAGTGGCATTCTCAGGATTACGCACTGGAGAATAATAACTTGGTCCTTTCAACATACCAACCAATAAAGCTGATTGATCAGGTGTTAATTTATCGGGAGTTGTATTAAAGAAAGTTCTTGCTGCTGATTTTATACCGAAAGTGTTATATGCACCGAAATCTACCGTATTGAAATACATCATCACGATTTCTTCCTTTGTATAA
Source organism: Sphingobacterium mizutaii (assembly GCA_040394615.1). Taxonomy (GTDB): domain Bacteria; phylum Bacteroidota; class Bacteroidia; order Sphingobacteriales; family Sphingobacteriaceae; genus Sphingobacterium; species Sphingobacterium mizutaii_A. Next base: position 3,312 of record JBEBRZ010000053.1, on the reverse strand, counting down.
TTGCGTTCCAAACGAACGGAGGTTATCCATTCCTGAAACTTCTGCATGATCCTTTTAATGGGATTTCTTTCACGCTTCTCTGCAAATAAGTTTAATGCTAATTGTTGAGTAATGGTACTACCACCCTGCTTATTTCCTGCTAATGTCAAGACAATGGTCGACATGGTACGTGAATAATCGATTCCTGAATGGTCATAAAATCGTTTATCCTCTGTGGATATTAAAGCTTGAACTAATGAAGGCGCTAACTCAGTGTACTTTACATTCGACCTATTATGTACAAAGTAGGTTCCTAAAACCCTGTTATCATCGGTTAAAATTTCAGAAGCTAAATTACTTTTTGGGTTCTCAAGATCTTTGAAGGTAGGTAACTTACCAAATATTCCAACTCTTACACTTAAAAGGAAAAGCCCAGCTATGATTACAATACCCAACAAGACTTTCCAAAAGACTCCTGTATATCGTTTTACATCCTCTTCCGTAAGTTTACTACTTTTTGATTCTCTCTTCATTTGTTATTTTAATGAAACTTCGAAATACACTTCAGTATTTATTTTCTTTTGCTATAAACAGTAAGTGTGCCAAATCCTAATTTGACTTGACAAAAATACCATATTTTTCCCGATGTAAATAAAACTTACTTCTTATAGTTTCAAAAAAGATAGAGCAACGCTATATTTTCCCTATTTTACTGAAAATAAAGGCAGAAAAAAAATAACTATCTTAGAACATCATATGCCGAATAATAAATCAAAAGCCGGTTTACTTTTTATCTTTATTACCGTAGTACTTGACTGTATCGGCTTGGGGATTATTATACCCGTGATGCCTTCTCTAATAAGAGAATTAATCCATGGTGATCTTAGCCAGGCATCTTCTTACGGAGGATGGTTGACTTTCTGTTATGCTTTTACCCAATTCTTTTTTGCTTCTATATTAGGTAATTTAAGTGATCATTACGGAAGGAGACCTGTACTTTTATGTTCTCTTTTTGGTTTCACCGTCAATTATTTAATAATAGGTTTTGCTCCCTCAATCTTTTGGTTGTTTTTCGGCAGATTAGTGGCTGGTATTACCGGAGCCAGTCATACCGTTGCGGCAGCCTATATCGCGGATGTATCAACCAGAGAAAATAAAGCTCAAAATTTCGGATTACTGGGAGCTGCCTTCGGCCTGGGTTTTATTATTGGTCCTGTTATAGGTGGAGTTTTGGGACATTATGGCCCTCGATATCCTTTCTTTGCAGCTGCGGGATTAACGTTTTTAAATTTCCTGTATGGGTATTTCCTAGTCCCTGAATCCTTGCCTAAAGAAAATCGCAGGAAATTTCATTGGGTAAATGCAAATCCAATTGGGAGCTTTCGGCATATCCGAAAATATCCTAACATTATGCCCTTACTCCTTTGTGTCTTCTTGATCAACATTGCTGCACATGCTGTACAGAGTACCTGGTCTTATTTTACAATGGAAAAATTTCATTGGGATGAACGTATGGTAGGTTACTCTTTAGGCATAATAGGTGTTCTCCTAACAATTGTTCAGGCCGGATTAATCCGGGTTATTATTCCCAAATTAGGTCTTCCGAAAAGCATTGTCCTTGGTCTATGCTTAAACTCCATTTCTTTACTGGCTTTTGGCTTAGCAGGAACCAGCATGATGCTTTTCGCAGTTAGTGTGCTCTATGTCCTTGGCGGAATAGCAGGACCTGCAATTCAAAGTTCTATCTCCAACAGCACACCCGCCAATGAACAAGGTCAGATTCAAGGAGGACTTACCAGTATAATTAGTTTAACCGCTATTATTGGACCTTTGCTAATGACGAGTCTCTTTTCATTTTTCACCAAAAAAAATGGCCCGATATACTTACCGGGCGCACCTTTTTATCTAGGAGCATTTTTAGCTTTGATAGCAGTATTTATCGCTATCCGTTTCTTTACGCTAAAAAAACCTTAATCTATCTTTTCAATCAGGCAAACAGCATAAGCAACCACCCCTTCTTCCCGACCTATGAAACCCATCTGTTCATTCGTCGTTGCTTTTACTGAAACATCATCCACTGAAATACCAGCTGCTTCAGCAAGATTAGCTTTCATTTGTGGGATATAAGGCTTAATCTTAGGAGCCTCCAAACAAAGCATCCCGTCAATATTCCCCAAAGCATATCCTTTGTCTTTAATCAACTGCACACAATGTCTCAGAAGGTCTAAACTATTTGCCCCTTTCCATTTATCATCCGTATTCGGAAAATGGTAACCTATATCTTCCAAATTCGCAGCACCTAATATCGCATCACAAACAGCATGTGCTAAAACATCAGCATCTGAATGTCCAAAAGCGCCCGCATGATGATCCAAAGTTACTCCTCCGACAACAAACGGATGCCCAGACTTCATCTGATGCACATCAAAACCAAAACCAACTTTAATTTTCATGCTCCAAAGATAGGTAAATAAGAGACAAAAGATAACAGACGCAAGACAATAGACTCTAAGGGAGTAAATTCAACGTTGTTAAGTATGATCCCTAATCTCCTTCATATATTCTGCGATCAATTTTTCAGATCCGTGTTCACTTTTACTTAAAGAATGAATTATGGTTTCTTGTTCAATAGCAGATCTATTTTGACTTAGTTTCTTTTTGCCTTGCAAATCATTGACTTCAATTTCAAAGGCAACAATACCATTGCTAAGTTTATTTTTGTATTCTTCAGGTAGATTTGACCATTGCTTTTGATAATTCTGCTCGTAAAAATCAATTGTCATTTCTAAAACTCGTCTTACTTCGTTTTCATCATTAATTATCTTCCCTTTTCCATATGCATGAACCGACATATAGTTCCAGGTTGGGACATTCAATTCTTTTTCGTAGTTAATAGGAGAAATATAAGCATGTGGTTCCGTAAATATCACCAAACTATTATTTTGTTCAATTAGTTGCCATTGTGAGTTGGCTCTTGCGAAATGTGAGGTTAATATTATTTTATCCTCACGAACAGAGGTTAAGAAAGGTAAATGAGTTGCCGTAGGGAAATTATTTGATGTCGAGATAATAGTAGCAAAACTGAATCTTTTCATAAACTTAAGAGCTTCCTTTTGCTCTTTCATTAAATTTACAGGAGGGATATACATAAAACTAAAATAGGTAAATAAGAGATTATAGACAACAGGCGCAAGACAATAGACTTTTACCCTCAAAATCTATTGTCTGTCGTCTTATATCTGTTGTCTAACAAAAAGCGCTCGGCTCAATGAATTTATTTCATTGAGCCGAGCGCTTTTTGTTTTATTTTCCAGCTTACGCTGAAACTTCTTC